>NZ_WAAS01000123.1:0-18429 GCF_008806585.1 Micromonospora sp. AMSO12t | reverse complement strand
CCCACCGGACCGGCCACCCGGCCGACGCGGCTCCCCGGACCGGCCAGCCGGCCCACCGGACGGCTCCGGGGGTGGTACCGGCCGCCGACCAGCCCCCGGCCGACGCATACGAGCCGCCCGCCCGACCGGCCAGGTCCCGGGTGCCGCACCAGCCCGGGGACCGGCTGCCCACGCTCCGCCCACCGGCGGAGGCGGAGGACCTGCCGCCCGTCGCGGCGGCGCCGCCGGCGTCCCACCCGGCGCCCCGCCAGCACGCGGCACCGCTTGACCCGCCCGCGCCGGGCCCGGCGTCCGAGCCGACGTCCCGCCGCACCGGGGAGCGCCCGCCGGAGCGGGCCGGCCGGGAGGTGGCGCCGCCGCGCCAGCGCTCCGCCGGCCGGCGCGACCAGCCCGTCAAGCCCACCAAGCCCACCCGGGTCAAGCCGCCGAAAATCAAGTTCGGGGACCGGGACCCGGCGGTCGAGCTGGCCATCACCGAGATCGCCGGCCACCTGACCTTCACCCCCAACACCGTCACCGCCTGGTACTGGCTGCCCGAGGTGCGCTGGGCGTTCCGGCCGGACGCCGAACGGGAGGCGCTGCTCTCGGCGATCTCCGAGCAGTACGCCGGCCTGGCCGGCTTCCGCCTGCACCTGCGGCGCACCACGCGGCCCTTCCCGGCCGACGAGTGGGCCCGCACCATCGACGCGCACACCGCCGCGCCGCTGCCCGACGTGCCCGGCACCGCCGGTTGGGGCGACCACCTCGTGGCCGCGCAGCGGCACCTGCTCTCGGTCAACCACGCCGAGGGGCAGACCTACCTCGGCGTCACCTTCGCCCGGCGCGCCCTCGGCGACTCGCTCACCGAGCGGCTGCTGCGCACCTTCGGCCGGGGCGTCGCCGAGGGCGAGCGCCGCAAGCTCGGCCGCACCGTCGAGCAGTTCGACGAGGTGCTGGGCGCATTCGGCATGCGCGGCCGGCGGGTCACGGCACAGGAACTGGAATGGCTGCTCTACCGCTCGGTGGCGCTCTGCATGGCGCCGCCCGGTCAGCTCTCCCCGCTCACCGACGGGCAGTGGGAACGCGGCGACCTGCTCGCCCTCACCGAGCAGGTCGAGCGCTACCGCACCCCGTACGGCTCGACGGTCAAGCTGGTCAACCGGATGACCGGCGAGGAACGGCACGTCGCCGTGCTGGCGGTCGGCCGGATGGAGCCCCTGGAGATCCCCGAGCGGCACGAGCCCTGGCTGCACTTCCACGAGCGGCTGCCGTGGCCGATGGAGCTCTCCACCCGCGTCGACATCCTCGGCTCCGGCGACTCCTTCCGTAACCTGGAGCACCGGCTGCGGATGATCCGCTCCCAGCAGCTCGACTACGCGGAACACGGCATCGACGCCCCGCCCGAGCTGGAGCGGCTGGCCAAGCGCGCCCTGGTCATCGGCGACGAGATGACCACCGGGCTGCCGGTCGACTCCGCCCGCGCGCACGGCTGGCACCGGATCGCCGTCGGCGGCCGCAACCGCGAGGAGTGCCTGGAGCGGGCCCGCCGGCTGATCCAGCTCTACTCCCGCGAGCTGCGGATCTCGCTGCAACACCCGAAGAACCAGGACTGGCTGGCCCGCGAGTTCATCCCCGGCGAGCCGATCGCCAACACCGGCTACGTCCGGCGGATGCCGGTCAACCTGCTCGCCGCCGCGCTCCCCCAGGCCGCCTCCACCGTCGGCGACCGGCGCGGCGACCTCATCGGGCGCACCGCCGGCACCTGCCGCCGGCCGGTCTTCCTCGACCTGCACTTCCCGATGGAAGTACGCGAACGCTCCGGGCTCGCCGTCTTCGTCGCCGAACCGGGCGGCGGCAAGTCCACCCTGCTCGGCGCACTCGGCTACCTCGCGGCCCGACGCGGGGTCCAGGTGACGCTGCTCGACCCGTCCGGCCCGCTCGCCCGGCTCTGCGCCATGCCGGAACTGCGGCCGTACGCGCGGGTGCTGAACCTGACCGGCTCCGAGCACGGCACCCTGGCCCCGTACTCGCTCATCCCGACGCCGCTGCGCAGCGAGTTCGGCACCGGGGCCTCGGGCGACCGGGAGTTCGAGATCGCGGTCTCCAACGCCCGCGCCGAGCGGCGGATGCTGGTGCAGGACATCTGCATGATGCTGGTGCCCCCGCAGGTCGCCCGGGAGGCGTCCACCGCCACCCTCTTCCGGCACGCCGTACGCCAGGTGCCGGCGGAGGAGACCTCCACCCTGGACGACGTGGTCGCCTGCCTCAGCCAGCTCGACGACGACGCCGGCAAGGAACTGGCCAACCTGCTGCTCGACACCGCCGAGATGCCGCTGGCCATGCTCTTCTTCGGCCGCCCGCCGGAGGGACTGCTCGGCGCGGACGCCGCCCTCACCGTGATCACCATGGCCGGGCTGCGACTGCCCGACCTGAAGATCGAGCGGGAGTACTGGTCCGCCGAGGAGGCGCTGGCTCTGCCGATGCTGCACACCGCGCACCGGCTCGCCGTACGCCGCTGCTACGGCGGCTCGATGTCGTCGCGGAAGCTGGTCGGCCTGGACGAGGCGCACTTCATGGAGGGGTGGCGCTCCGGACGGTCGTTCCTGGTCCGGCTCGCGCGCGACTCCCGCAAGTGGAACCTCGCCGCGCTGGTCGCCTCGCAGAACCCGCGGGACATCCTCGGCCTCGACGTGCAGAACCTGGTCTCGACCGTCTTCGTCGGCCGGATCGCCGAGGACGCGGAGATCGCCTCCGAAGCGCTCCGCCTGCTGCGGGTGCCGGTCAACGACGGCTACGAGGCCACCCTGGCCTCCCTCTCCACCGCCGACGCCACCAGTTCGAGCCGGCTCGGCTTCCGGGAATTCGTCATGCGGGACGTCGACGGCCGGGTGCAGAAGGTCCGGGTCGACGTCTCGTACGTCGACGGGCTGCTGGACCACCTCGACACCACCCCCGCCGCGATCGCCACGGCGGCCGGGGTGCTGCCGGCAATCCTGCCGAACATGGAGGCGTGACATGGCGCGGGCCCGGGCACGGTTGGCGGCGTTCCTGCTCGCGCTCGGCGTACTCGCCGGGGCCACGATCGGCTGGCCGGCCGTCGGCGCCATGGCGGCCGCCCCCGCACCGCTGACCGCCCAGGCGAAGGCCGAGCTCTGCACCACGCCGGAGTGGCAGGCCGACTTCCGCGCCTGCGTCGCCAAACTGAAGGAAGTCGCCGACTCAGAGGTCAAGTGCCGGAACGCCCCGACTCCCGGTGCGCCCGACTCCGGGCTCGCCGGCTGGTTCGCGTCCCGCCCGGAGTCGGCCACGAAGCCGGGCCCGAAGGGCTTCTACAGCGACTACGGCTACGCCGGATACAGTTACTCCACGTACGACGTCGACAGCGGCTGCGCGACCGCGGTGCTGCACCCCGACTACAAGTTCACCAACACGGTCGCCAATGGCGAGTTCATGATCGCCACGGCGATCGTGGGCGCCTCGAACGCGCTGCGTGAACGCGCCTGGGATCCGCGCTCGATGTGGGGCTGGGCCGATCCGCTGGTGGACCAGGCGACCAAGGCCGTCTACCAGAAGGTGTTCAGCGTCTTCGGCATCGTCACGCTGTGCGTGGTCGGCCTGTACCTGCTCTGGCGCTCCCGCCAGTCCGACATGAGCAACGCGATGACCACGGCGGGCTGGGCCCTGCTGGTGATGGTGGCGGTGACCGCCCTGGCCGCCTGGCCGGTCAAGTCGGCCAACATCGCCGACGGCACCCTCGTCACCACCCTGGGCGTGGTCCACGACGCGGTCGGCCCGGCCACCAAGGACACTCCTCCAAGTCAGTGCGACGACCCGAATCCGGAGGCGTGCAAGGACAACCGTCCTCCCGCCGTGCGGGCCAGTGACACAGCCACCGAGGCGATGCTCTACCGCAACTGGCTGCGGGGTGTGCTCGGCTCGGCGGACAGCGAGACCGCGAAGAAGTACGGTCCGGCCCTCTACGACGCGAAGTCGCTCTCCTGGGAGGAGGCGGCAAAGCTCCGGTCGAATCCGGCCACGCGAGAGGCCACCATCAAGGCCAAGCAGCAGCAGTGGGCGCGGGTCGCGCAGCAGATCGAGGCCGAGGACCCGGAGGCGTACGAGTATCTCCAGGGCGTCCGGGACATGGACCGGGTTGGCTCCGGATTCATCGCGGTGCTGGCCGCCGTGCTCTTCGCGATGTTCGACCTGACCGCCTCGCTGCTGGTGCTGCTGGGCTTCCTGATCTTCCGCTGGGCGGTGATCGCCGCGCCGATCCTGGGCACGGTGGGCCTGATGCGCCCGGCCAGCGGCGGGTTGCGGCGGTTGGCGAACGCGGTGGTCGCCGCCGTCTTCAACATCGCCATCTTCGGCACCGGTGCCGCCATCTATCTCTTCGCGGTCGACCTCATCATGAGCACGCCGACCCTGCCCGGCTGGCTCCAGGTGGTGCTGGTATGGCTCTGCGGCGTGGTCGGCTGGCTATTGCTGCGTCCCTATCGACGGATCACCCAGCTGGGCGGCAAGGACAGCAGCGAGGCGGTCAGCTCGGCTGGCTCGTGGCACCGGCGATTCTTCCGGGACATGCGCACCGCCGCCCGGCTCGACGTCGCTGAACCCGGCGGCACGGCCGAGCCGGCGATGGGCCGGCGTCGGGCTGTCGTGGCGGAGCAGCCCACCCTCCGGCCCGAGGCCCGGCGGGAGGATCCAGCGCACGCCGCCACCCGCGGTGGGCATGCCGCCAAACCCGGCAGGGAGGAGCGGCAGCGGCCCGACGGCCGCGAGTCGGCCGCCGAGAAGGGAGCCCCCTCCGAGGAGAGGGACGCCTCCCGCCCGGTCGCCCCTCGACCCCGGCGGCGGCAGCCGGCCACCTGGACGGAGCCGGACGTGCCGGACGAAAACCCCTCGTTCGTCATCTACCGTCCCGGGTCCACGGACCGCGAGCCTGACCGGCCCACTCCCCGGATCCGCTCAGAGGCGCGGTGAGCGCGGTGCGGCGGGCGATCGAATTCCTGGTGACCCGGGTCCTCCGGTCCCGGTTCGGCGTCGCCATCGGCATCGCCGTCCTCGTGTTCGGGATCATCGGAGCGGCACGGCTGGTCTCCGGGCCCGGTGACCCCACCTCCGGGCTCAGCAACCGCCCCAACCAACCGATCACCACGGTCGACCCGACCGCCGGCGACGACGGGGCGTTCTCCACGGGCGCTCCCCCCTCCCCCGTCACCCGCCCCGGCGAACTGACGCCCGAGCAGACCGCCGAACGCTTCGTCGCTGCCTGGCTCGGCAAGCCGGGCACCACGGCGGAGCAGTGGCAGGAGGGCCTACGTCCCCTCTCCACCCCGGTGCTGACCGACAAGCTGGCCGGCGCCGACCCGTCCGGGGTGCCGACCGGTCAGGTCGACGGCGACGTCACTCTCCGGTCCCGGGCCGAGAACTTCGTCGAGGTGCTGGTTCCGCTCGACACGGGTCAGCTCCGCCTCGAACTCGTGGCGCCCGACGGGCGATGGCTGGTGGATGCCGTGGACTGGGAGCAGAAATGAGCGACGGGACGCGACCGCGCGGTCGACAGCTCCGACTCGGCGCACTGGCCGCCGCGTTGACGGCAACGCTCGCCCTGCTCTGCTGCACCGGCGGTGCGGGGGCCTTCTTCCTCACGGAACTGGGCGGCGAGTCCACGGACATGACCCCGGTGAGCATGGACTGCAAGGAGAACTACCGGGTCGATGTTCGCGGCAAGATCCCTCGGATGTCCGGCTACGGTCAGGTCCAGCTTCGTAACGCCGCTCGGATCATCAAGGTCGGGCAGGAGATGAAGGTGCCGCCGCGCGGATGGGTGATCGCCGTGGCGACCGCCATGCAGGAGTCCCGGCTGCGCAACCTGGCGAACCGGACCGTCGGCGAGTCCGAGGACATCCCCAACGAGGGGGTCGGTGCCGATCACGACTCCGTCGGGCTGTTCCAGCAGAGGGCGAGCTGGGGCACCGTGGCGCAGCGGATGACGCCCGAGTACGCCGCCCGGAAGTTCTACGAGAAGCTGGTCAAGGTGCCCGGCTGGGAGACGATGCCGCTGACCCGGGCCGCGCAGGCCGTGCAGATCAGCGCCTTCCCGGACGCGTACGCCAAACACGAGGACGTGGCCAGCCAGATCGTCAACGCGCTGGCCGGCGGAGCTGCCCGGATCGCGCTGATCGACGGTAGGAAGGCCTGCGACCGCGCCGCCGCCGGGCAGATCGCCGCCTCGGGCTGGACGGCTCCCATCCCCGGCGGCGTCGGCTCGGGCTTCCAGACCGCAAGCCGTCCCAATCACAACGGGGTCGACATCGCCGCGCCGAAGGGCACCGATATCCGGGTAGCGGCCACCGGACGCGTCCTGATCTCCCGGTGCGACCCGGACAAGAGCGGCCGGCGCACCTGTAACGTCGACGGCTGGCCGAACAAGGGCGGCTGCGGCTGGTTCGTCGACGTCCTGCACGCCGGTGGGTTCATCACCCGCTACTGCCACATGGTCAGCAAGCCCCGGGTCAAGGTCGGCCAACTCGTCGAGGCCGGCACGGTCATCGGCGAGGTGGGCAGCAGCGGCAACTCCTCCGGCCCCCACCTCCACTTCGAGGTGCACGAGGACGGAGACAGGAGCAGCCGGGGGGCCATCGACCCGGTGCCGTTCATGCGCTCGCGTGGCGCGCCACTCAAGGGCGCGGAATGAGACGCTCGCCGTCATGAGCGACCCGCTTCCCGACCCGTTCGCCGACCATCCGGACTGGGCGCCCCGACCGCCCCGACCGATCGAGATCGTGCCGGCCACCGGGCGCGTCGAGCTCCGCGGGCAGCGCGTGCTGGTCGGCCTGCCCGGACTCGGCTGGCGCGGTGACCTCCGCGCCGACGACCGGGTGGTGCAGGGCAGCCGGACCTACGTGCCGGTCATCCCCGAGCACGAGTGGTACCGGGCAGAGTCCGACCAGGTGGAGGTCTTCGCGCCGCTGGTCCCGGTCGAGCGGGTCTGGGTGGAGACGGTGGGGGCCCGGCGACCGGACGCGTCGGTGGATCGCGAGACGGGCGTCCGCCTGGTCTCGCTGGACGCCCCGCCGCACCGCGCCCCGACCCCGGTCTTCGAGTCGCACGCCGTCACGGGCCGCCGGGTGGTGCACGTGGTGGAGTCCGTCGAGCACCGGGACCTGCGTGCCGTCACCGAGACCTACTCCGGCGCGGAGGGCGACATCTGCGTCCGGGTTGCGCCGGAGGTGGAGTGGTACCGCTGGGCCTGGCGGGGCCAGCCACCGACCACACTGGAGGTTCCTGTGCATCTGCTCTGGATCGAGTGACGGTCAGTCGGCCTTACGGCCACTACAGACCCGCCAGCCTTCGTCTCTTTCCACCACATCGAAGACCCAGTCCTCACGCCTGCTGCTACGGGGCTGGCCGTTGGCTGAGCCGGAGATGGTGAGCGTTGTGGCAACTGATTCGCCCTCGCTCGTCTCAGTTCGGGTGAGCGGCCCCCAACTGACTCTGACCACGACGCCGAAGTTGGCCTCACGCTGCTCGATCTCGCTACGCAGTCCGAGGACCCCAGCCCGATCGCCGCTTCCCTCGCAGGTGAAGAGGTTGGCGCGGGTGTCGTTGCGGTCCACGAGGAAGGCGCGGAGGTAGTTGTCCACCACCACGTCGGGCGCGCTGCGGTCCGGGGCCGCGGCCCGGTTGTAGAGCACGAATCCGGCGGCCACTCCGCCGAGGCAGAGTGCCACGACGACGCTCGCGACCACGGTGACCATGGTGCGCAGCCGCCGCCGTGGCCGCTCCGGCACCGGGGCCGGCGAGGGCGGCGCCAGGTGGTCGGAGGGGGGCCGTTGCGCCGGTACGCGGGAGACCTGGGAACCGGCGGGGGGCTGCACTGATTCCACCCTCTGAGGCTAGCGGCTGGACGCGGTAGACCCAATGCCCCAGATCCAGCGGATCGTGACGGACCACTCCCCATCGGTGAGTTCCACGACATCCCCGGCGCAGTGCCGCCGCGCATCCCGGACGAGTCGGCCCGACTGGGTTACGGTCTCTGCGCGGGGAGGGGTTGTCGACCTCGGGCGGAGGGGGTGGACGCGGTGGCCGGTCCGAAGGCACGCACCAACCGCGCCGCCGCACTGCACCGGCGGGCCGCCGCCACCGCGACCGCCGCCGCGAGCGTCCTCGACGACACCCGGCCCGTTCCCGCCGACCAGCGCCGCCAGTACGAGTTGGCCGACCGCCTCCGGTCCGCGGCGGCGGTGCTGGCCCCCGGCTGGGCGGGCGCTCCCCTGGAGACGGTGGCACCGACCACACCGGCCGGTGAGGGGCCACCTCCCTTCGTCCGGGTCGGTACGGCGGCACCGCTGGACGACGCCCGGTTCCCCGCGCTGGTGCCGTTGCTCGGCACGGGTCACCTCTCGGTGGACGTGGACGCCCGGGATCCCCGGGTGGCGGGGCTGCTGCGGGGCGTACTGCTGCGGCTGTTGGCGGCGACCCCGGCCGGGGCGCTGCTGGTCCGCGCGGTGGACGCGACCGGCTCGGCCCTCGCGCCGTTCGCGCCGCTCGCGGACGCGGGCCTGCTGCCGCCCCCGGCGGTGGACGTGGCCGGGCTGCGGGCCGTGCTCACCGAGGCCGAGCAGTGGGTGACCCCGGGGTCGAGCGGGCGACGCCGGCACGACCGGACGCTACTGCTGGTGATCGCCGCGCTGCCCGAGTCGACCGGTCCCACCGACCTGGCCCGGATCGAGGCCCTGGCCGAGCCGGGCCGGTCCGCAGGGCTGCACCTCGTGGTGGCGGGCTGGCCCCCGGCAGGCGACCGGGAGCCGCTGCCGCGCGCGACGACGCTGGCGGTCCGGACCGCGTACGCGCTGCTGGGTGACCCGCCGGGCGGGTCGTTCGCCGGCCCGGGCGCCGAGCCGCCGGGCGGGCTGAACTCGCCGGTCTTCATCGAGGCGGATCCGCCGGCCGAACTCGTCGACGCGGTCTGCCATCGGCTGGCCGCGCAGGTGGAGGCGGGTTCCCGGCTGGCGCTGACCGACCTGCTGCCGGCGGCCGACGAGGAGCTGTGGACGGCGAGCGGGGTGGGCGGGCTGACCACGACCGTCGGGGACGCCGGTGGCCGTCCCGTGTCGCTCGGCTTCACGGAGCTGACGCCGCACTGGCTGGTCAGCGGCCGCTCGGGCACGGGTCGCTCCACGTTCCTCACCACCGCGCTGCTCGGCCTGACCGCCAGGTACGGCCCCGAGGAGCTGGCTCTCTACCTGGCGGATCTCGCCGACGCCGAGTCCTTCGTGGAGTTCCTCCAGACCGAGCGGGACCGGTCGTGGATCCCGCAGGTGCGGGCCGCCGCGATGGCCGCCGACCGGGAGTACGTGCTGAGCCTGCTGGACGAGCTGGTGGCGGAGGTACGCCGGCGCGAGGAGGCGGGTGCCCGGGCCGGCGGGCAGCGCTTCGCCGAGCTGCGGCAGCACCAAGCCATGCCCCGGATCGTGTGTGTGCTCGACAATCTCCCGTTGCTCTTCGCCGAGCGGGACCGGCTGGCCGCCGACGCCACCGCCCGGCTGGACGCGCTGGCCCGGACCGGGCGCGCGTACGGGGTGCACCTGGTGCTGGCCGGCGAGGGCGACCTGGGGTTGGGCTCACGTACGGACCGGGACTCGGTGCTGGGGCAGTTCCCGGTGCGGGTGGCGCTGCCCGGTGGGGGCGCCGTGCTGGAGCCGACGAACGACTCTGCCGCCGGGCTGCCGGTGGGCAGCGCGGTGGTGAACACCGCAGGCGGGCTCGGCGGGCCCCGGGGCGCGATCCGGGGGCACGAGCGGATGGTCCGGTTCCCGGATCCGCAGGACCACCCCGACACGGTGGAGGCGCTGCGGCACCGGCTCTGGTCGGCCCGCCCGGAGGGGGCCACCCCGCCGGTGGTCTTCGCCGGCTACGCCCGCCCGCTCCTGCGCAACGATCCCCGGCACCGGGCCGCGCTCGCTGGGCAGGCGCCCGGTCCCGCCGCCCTGCTGGGTCGGGCGGTGGACGTGCCCCGGAGCACCGTCGCCGTGTCGCTCGGGCCGGCTCCGGGGCGGAACCTGGCCGTGCTCGGTCCCGGGCCGGAGGCGGCCCGGCTGCTGGTCACCGCGGCGCGCAGCGTGGCGGTGCACCACGCGCCGGGGGCCGCCCGCTTCGTGCTCGCCGCGCCGGACGAGGAGTGCCGGCCGGTGGCCGAGGCGTTGGCGACCGAGCTGGCCGGGCGGCATCCGGTGGACATAGTGGACCTGACCGGCCTGCTCGCCGCCGTGGACGACGCCGTGCCGGCCTACCTGGTGGTCTTCGGGCTGGACGTGCCGACCCCGGAGCAGCTGCCTCCGGAGCGGCTGCGCGCGCGGCTGCTGGAGGGCCCGCCCGCCGGCCGGCACCTGCTGGGCCGCTGGCGAACGGTGCCGTCGTTCGCGGCGCTGCTCGAACCCGAGGGCGAGGTGGACAAGCTCGCCGCCGTGGCCGTGGTGGACCTGCCGGGTGCGCAGCTGACGTCGGTCTTCGGGCGGCAGGTGCAGTGGCGGCCCCGCCCCGGCCGGGCGGTGCTCTGGGACGGTCCCGGCGAGCAGGGCACCGTGCTGGTCCCGTTCGGCGAGGAGGGGGAGCCCGGATGACCCGTGGCGGGGCACGGACCACGACGGGGCACGCCGCGCCGGGGCGGCAGCGTTCCGGCGCCGACCCGACGCCGGAACGCGCCGACACGGCCGGGCAGGCGGAGAGCGTCGGGGGCGTCGACCCGGTGCGGGCCGCGTGGACCGAATACCTCGCCGCCGCCCGCCAGCTCGACGGGGTACGCCGCGACGCGGCCACCGCCGCCGGCGAGCAGGCCCGGTCGGTGCAGGCCGCCCGCGAGGAACTGACCGCCGTACGCACCCGGCTGGCGTCGCAGGAGGCCCGGCTGCACGAGCGGGGCGTACCGCCGATCTCGCTGGTCCCGACGCCGCCGGAGCTGACCGAGGCGACCCGGGCGATGGCGGGCGGGCCGGCGGCGGTGCTGGCCGCACTGCGCACCGCCCGGGGCCGGGCGGACGCCGCGGACGCGACGCTCGCCGCGCGTGGGCTGCCCCGCCTGGCCGCCTGGCCGCCGCGCCTGCGGAACCTGCTGGTGTACGGGCCGCTGGCGCTGCTGGTGCCGGCGATCCAGCTGGTGTTGTTCGTGGCGAGCGGCACCGGGGCGGCGAGCGTGGCCGCGCTGGTCTGCGGGCTGCCGATGCCGGCGGTGGCGTTCGTGGCGGGCTGGATCGGCGTCGGGCGGCTCTTTCCGCCGCCGGCGGGCGGCCGGGTAAAGCGCACGGCCCGGCTCGGCGCCCTGGTGTGCCTGGTCCCGGCGGTGCTGGTCAGCGCGGGCCTGTTGCTCGCGATGCTGGCCGGCTGACGCGCGGCGGCCGGCCGACCCGGGTGTGGGTTCGGCCGGCCGGTCTGTCGCGGTCAGCGGGGGATGATCAGCGCCATCGCCTCGGCGCGTGACTTGGCGTCGCGCTGGAGGGTGCCCCGTACGGCCGAGGTGATGGTCTTGGCACCCGACTTCTGGATGCCGCGCATCGCCATGCACATGTGCTCGCATTCGAGCACCACCACCACGCCGCGCGGCGCGAGCCGCTCCATCAGCAGGTCGGCGATCTGCGAGGTGAGCCGCTCCTGGACCTGCGGCCGGCGGGCGAAGACCTCGACCAGCCGGGCCAGCTTCGACAGGCCGGTGATGCGGCCGTCCGGCCCGGGAATGTAGCCGATGTGGGCGCTGCCGCGGAACGGCAGCAGATGGTGCTCGCACAGGCTCATCACGTCGATGTCCCGGACGAGCACCAGCTCCTCGTGGTTGGCCTCGAAGGTGGTGCTGAGCACCTGGGCCGGGTCGACCCGGAGGCCGGCGAAGAGTTCGGCGTACGCCCGGGCGACCCGGGCCGGCGTCTGCTGGAGCCCGTCGCGGTCCGGGTCCTCCCCGACGGCGATGAGGATCTCGCGGACCGCCTTCTCGATCCGCCCGAGGTCCATGGTCTCCTCGACGGGCCGACCGGTGAGCTTGCCGCTGATCAGGCGCGCGGCGACGTAGTCGAGGGTGTCGTCGCCGTCCGGCTCGGTCGCGGAGACGGCCAGTCCCCGGTGCTCCCGGGAACTGGCCGTCGGGTCCGTGCTCAGTGCGTACCGTCCGAGTTGTTGGAGTTGTTCGAGGTGCCGCCGCCCACCGTCGCCTGGGCGCCGTCGGCCTGGGCCTGCACCTTGAGCGCGTCCTTCTCCGCCGGCGTGAGCACGGGCGGCTCGGTGGAGGGCTGGCGCTTGCCGAAGCCGTTGTACGGCGCCATCGGCGGCCGCTTGGCCACCCGGGCGCAGATCCGGGCCATGTCGGCGGTGGAGAGGGTCTCCTTCTCCATCAGCTCCAGCACGATGTTGTCCAGGACGTCCCGGTATTCCACCAGGATCTCCCAGGCCTCGTCGTGGGCCAGCTCGATCAGCGCCCGCATCTCGCCGTCGATCTCGGCGGCGACGACGTCGGAGTAGTCCCGCTCGTGGCCCATGTTGCGGCCGAGGAACGGCTCGTCGCCGCTGGTGCCGTACTTGATCGCGCCGAGCTTGGAGCTCATGCCGTACTGCGTGATCATCGCGCGGGCCAGCTGGGTGGCCTTCTCGATGTCGTTGCCGGCGCCGGTGGTCGGCTCGTGGAAGACCAGTTCCTCGGCGGCCCGGCCACCCAGCGCGTACGCCAGGGTGTCGACCATCTCGGCGCGGGTCTGGGTGTACTTGTCCTCGGTGGGCAGGACCAGGGTGTGGCCCAGCGACCGACCGCGGGACAGGATCGTCACCTTGTGCACCGGCGCGGCGTGCGGCAGCGCCCAGGCGACCAGCGCGTGCCCACCCTCGTGGTACGCGGTGATCTTCTTCTCCTGGTCGCTCATCACCCGGGTGCGGCGCTGCGGACCGGCGATCACCCGGTCGATCGACTCCTCCAGGGAGTCGTTGCTGATCGCCCGCTGGTCCTTGCGGGCGGTGAGCAGCGCGGACTCGTTGATCACGTTGGCCAGGTCGGCACCGCTGAAGCCCGGGGTACGCCGGGCCACCGCGTCGAGGTCGACGTCGGGGGTGAACGGCTTGCCCTTGGCGTGCACCCGCAGGATCGCCTTGCGGCCCTCCATGTCGGGGGCGTCCACCGGGATCTGCCGGTCGAAGCGGCCCGGGCGCAGCAGCGCCGGGTCGAGGATGTCCGGCCGGTTGGTGGCGGCGATCAGGATGACCCCGCCCTTGGTGTCGAAGCCGTCCATCTCGACGAGCAGCTGGTTGAGGGTCTGCTCGCGCTCGTCGTGACCGCCGCCCATGCCGGCGCCGCGGTGGCGGCCGACGGCGTCGATCTCGTCGACGAAGACGATGGCCGGGGCGTTCGCCTTGGCCTGCTCGAAGAGGTCGCGGACCCGGCTGGCGCCGACACCGACGAACATCTCCACGAAGTCCGAGCCGGAGATCGAGTAGAAGGGCACCCCGGCCTCGCCGGCGACGGCGCGGGCCAGCAGCGTCTTACCGGTGCCGGGCGGGCCGAAGAGCAGGACGCCCTTCGGGATCTTGGCGCCCAGGGCCTGGTACTTCGCCGGGTTCTGCAGGAAGTCCTTGATCTCGTGCAGCTCCTCGACGGCCTCCTCGGCGCCGGCCACGTCCGCGAACGTGGTCTTCGGCGTGTCCTTGGTGATCATCTTCGCCTTGGACTTGCCGAAGTTGAGCACCCGGGAGCCGCCGCCCTGCATCTGCGACATGAAGAAGAGCAGCAGGAGCACCAGCAGGGCGATCGGGAGCAGGTTGACCAGCAGGCTCACCCAGATGCTGTCGGACGACACCTCGACGTTGGCCGGGCCGGTGACCCGGTTGTTCGCCTTGGCCTCGAGGACCTCGTTCCAGACCTCGTCGCCGACCTCGTAGGGGAACTGCGCCTCGATCCGGTCGGTGTCGGTGTCACCGAACTTGGCCTTGTCCTTCAGGTCGAGCCGGAGCGTCTGCTCCTTGTCCTGGAAGACGACCTTGTCGATGCCGCCCTTGTTGAGCTGGTCGAGCGCAATGGAAGTGTCCACCCGGTGGTAGCTGGGACCAGCGGTGAACAGTTGACTGAGCACAACGGCGCCGAGGATGACCAGGATGATCCAGACCACCGGTCGGCGGAAGAAACGCGTACGTTCCATGCTGTTGTCGAGCGCCGAGGCGCCCGCATCCTCCTGATCGACGTCCTGACCGTCTGATGGTGTCGCCGCCTGTGGCGGCGGCCGGAGCCGCCGTGCGGGCCGGCTCGACCCCGAGGCACGAAACTGCCGCGCCGCGGTCATTCGACGGTACACCGTGCACGCGAGGAGTGAGCTTGCGAGCCCCGCAGTCGCGCACAAAGGGAACAGCTGTGCGCGCACCGAGCGAGCTTGCGAACCCCGCCATCGCGCACGATCCGATCATCGTGCGCGCGTGGAGCGCGCTTGCGAGCCCAACAATTACGCGTAGGGCGAACCGGGTCCAACCGGCGTGACGGGAGCTCCGCGCCCGGCCTCCCGTCCGCCCGGTCCCGCGGTTCGAGGGGTCGGGCGTGGAGGATGCCTCCACGCCACCGGCCTCTACCGTAGTCCGAATCGCTGAGAGCCCGCTGAACGTCCGCTCGACCGGTGCCGATGTGACCGGGCCGGCGAGGGCTCAGGTGCGGGCGTACACCTCAGGCTTGAGCACCCCGACGTAGGGCAGCTCGCGGTAGCGCTCGCCGAAGTCGAGGCCGTAGCCGACGACGAACTCGGTCGGGATGTCGAAGCCGACGTACTTCACCGGCACCGGCACCTTGACCGCGTCCGGCTTGCGGAACAGCGCCACCACCTCGACGCTCGCGGCCGAGCGGGACTCCAGGTAGCGCAGCAGCCAGGACAGGGTCAGGCCGGAGTCGACGATGTCCTCGACCACGACCACGTGCCGGCCGGCGATGTCCCGGTCGAGGTCCTTGAGGATGCGGACCACGCCGGAGGAGGTGGTGCCCTGGCCGTAGGAGGAGATGGCCATGAAGTCCAGCTCGGCGGGCGGCCCGCTGCGGCCCAGCGCCCGGGCGAAGTCGGCCATGAACATCACCGCGCCCTTGAGGACGCAGACCAGCAGGAGCCCGTCATCGACGTCGGCGTAGTCCGCCGACACCTGCTTGGCGAGTTCCGCGGTCTTCTCGCGGATCTGCGCCTCGGAGATGATCACGTGGTCGATGTCGGCGTCGTACCAGGAGCCGTCAGCCATGGCTCCTAGCCTGCCGTACGCCGGATGGCCTCCGTCGGCGGGGCCGCCCCTTCTGGGCGCGGTCCCACCACGGATGAATCCTGACGAAGGCCGCGAACCACCTCAGCAGGCACGCGACCGCCAGCGGCGACCGTCGTCGGACGGCTTCCAGTCGGCCGAGTCCCGGCTGTCGGCGGTGAGGCCGGCGGCCGAGGCCAGGGCCAGGAGGACGAAGAAGAAGAGGAAGAGCAGGATCTCCATGGCGGCGCTCGCTTTCGCATGGTTGCTGTCGTTTTCGCCGCCGGTGCGCACCGGACTGGAACCAGTCTCCGCCGGCCACCGCCACCCGGACAGTGGCAGGAATGCCACTCCCCCTCGATTTCCTGCCAACCGCACGGTTACCCTCGTCACATGCTCAGATCGGTCGCCGTCCTCGCCCTGGACCAGGTCGCCACGTTCGAGCTCGGGGTCCTCGCCGAGGTCTTCGGGACCGACCGCACCGCCGACGGGTTCCCCGACCACCGCTTCCACGTGTGCAGCCCCGACGGGGCCCCGGTGCGCACCTCGTCGGGCTTCCACCTGACCCCGCACGCCGACCTCGGCCCGATGGAGGAGGCCGACCTGGTCGCCGTCCCGGCCCATCACGGCACCGTCGTGCCCGGCACGGTGCTCGCCGCGCTGCGCCGCGCCGCCGACCGGGGGGCGTACGTGTTCAGTGTCTGCTCCGGCGCGTTCGTGCTGGGCGAGGCCGGCCTGCTCGACGGCCGGGAGTGCACCACCCACTGGCGGTACGTCGACGAACTGCAACGCCGCCACCCGACCGCCAGGGTCCGCTGCAACTCGCTCTACGTGCAGGACGGCCGGCTGCTCACCAGCGCCGGCACGGCCGCCGGCATCGACGCCTGCCTGCACCTGATCCGCCAGGAGCACGGCTCGGCGACGGCCACCCGGCTGGCCCGCCGGATGGTGGTGCCCCCGCACCGCGACGGCGGACAGGCGCAGTACATCGAGGCACCCATCCCCGAGACCCCTGAGGCGCCGACGCTGGAGCCGGTACTGGAATGGCTGATGGGGCACCTGGACCGCCCGGTCACCGTCGACGAGCTGGCCGCGCGGGCGGAGATGTCGCCGCGCACGTTCGCCCGGCGTTTCCGCGCCGAGACCGGCACCACGCCGCACGACTGGCTGACCAACCAGCGGGTGCTGCTGGCCCGGCGGCTGCTGGAGGAGACCGGGCTCAGCGTCGAGGCCGTCGCCGACCGGGCCGGCTTCGGCGACTCGGCGGCGCTGCGGCACCACTTCGCCCGCCGGGTCGGCGCCACCCCGCACACCTACCGGACCACGTTCCGCGAACGCGTGGAGGCCTGAGCCCCGGACCCGCGACGTCGGACCGCGGCACCGGGAGCGGGGCCGACGGCACGCCCGGGGGCTCCGGTCACCAGCCGAGCATCCCCCCGCCTACCCGGGGCTCCGAGCCGACGACGTAGCCGCCGTCCGGCAGTCGCCAGATCGCCTGCCCGTGCCCGAAGACCCCCGTCTCCTCCGCGACGGCGATCTCGTGCCCCCGGGCCCGCAGCTCGTCGACCGCGGCCCGCCCCTCGGCGGTGGCGACCAGCTCCGACTCGACCAGCACCGACCGGCCTGCGTGCCAGTACCAGCGCGGCGCGTCCAGCGCCGCCTGCGGGTCGAGCCCGCCGTCCAGGGTCGCCGAGACGAGCTGCACGTGCCCCTGCGGCTGCATGTGCCCGCCCATCACCCCGAACGGGCCCACCGGCCGCCCATCGCGGGTGAGGAAGCCGGGGATGATCGTGTGGTAGGGCCGCTTCGCCGGCCCCACCACGTTGGGGTGGGCGGGGTCGAGGCGGAACCCGAGCCCCCGGTTCTGCAGGGCGAAGCCGTGCCCGGGCAGCACCACGCGGGAGCCGAACGCCAGGTAGGTCGACTGGATCAGGCTGACCATCATGCCGCCGGCGTCGGCGGTGCAGAGATAGACCGTGCCGCCGCGCTCCGGGTCGCCGGCGGCCGGCTCCCCCGCCCGCTCGCTGATCAGCGCGCGGCGGGCCGCCGCGTACGCCGGCGAGAGCAGCGCCTCCGTCGGCACCGGCACCCGCTCCGGGTCGGCGACGTGGGCGTGCGCGTCGGCGAAGCCGAGCTTCATCGCCTCGATCTGCCGGTGCAGCCGCTCGGCGAGCGACAGCCCGGCGAGGTCGGCCCCGTCGAGGATGTGCAGAGCCAGCAGCGCCGCCAGGCCCTGCCCGTTGGGCGGCAGCTCCCAGACCTCGTGCCCCCGGTAGCGGGCGGACACCGGAGTCACCCACGTCGAGGCGTGCCGGGCCAGGTCGTCGCCGGTGATCAGGCCGCCGGTGCGGGCGGCGTGCGCGGCCAGCGCCTCCGCGATCCCGCCCCGGTAGAAGTCCTCCGCCCCGGTGTCGGCGATCAGCCGCAGGGTCCGCGCCGCGTCCGGGTTGCGCCAGCGCTCCCCGGCCCGGGGCGCCCGGCCGCCGGGCGCGAACACGCGGTCGAACTCGGCGAACTCCGCGCCGGTCGGGCCGGGCGCGGCGAGCGCACGCGACCAGATCCCCGACACGCCGGGGGAGACCGGGTGACCGTGCTCGGCGTAGCCGATCGCGTCGGCGAAGAGATCCGCGAAGGGCAGCGAGCCGAACCGGTCGTGCAGGTCGCGCCAGCCGGCCGGGGCGCCGGGGACGGTCACCGGCAGCCAGCCCCGGGCGGGCATCGCCGGCCCGGCCCGCTGCGCGCCGCCCAGGGCGTCGACCGGGGCCGCGCCGCGCCCCCCGGTCGCGGCGAGCACCAGCTCGCGGGTCAGGGCCGCCGGGGACCGGCCGGAGGCGTTGAGGCCGTGCAGCCGCTCGCCGTCCCAGACGATCGCGAACAGATCGCCGCCGATGTCGTTGGACGGGGGCTGCACCACGGTCAGGGTGATCGCGGTGGCGAGGGCCGCGTCAACGGCGTTGCCGCCGCGTCGCAGCACGGCCAGGCCGGCCGCCGCGGCCAGCGGCTGGCTCGTCGCCACCGCGCCGTGCGGCGCGAAGAGCGGCTGTCGGGGGTACGCCATGCGCCATGTCTACCGCCTCCCGGCGGATCCCGCGGCCCCGGAACCGGGCCCCGGGCCGACGGACCGGCGCCCGGGCCACGGGGTCACCGTCCGGCGGAGCGGATCAGCGGGAGCCGATGGCGGCGAGCCGGCCGTCGCGGCGCAGCACCCGCAGC
>NZ_WAAS01000122.1:0-18670 GCF_008806585.1 Micromonospora sp. AMSO12t | reverse complement strand
CGCCCCCGACGACGAGGACGTCCGCACGCATCTGTACCACTTGCTTCCTTCCGGGTTGCACGGTCACCGCTCAGCTGCGGTGGACCGCCGATCAGGGGTGCCGAGGGTGTCGCCCTCGACGAGTTCGCAGGGCAGGAGCCGCTGCTGGACGCCGACGGCGCTGCCGTCGATGACGCTGGCGAGCACCTCGACCGACTGCCGGCCCATCTCCTCGCGGGGGATGCGGAATCCGGTGAACGCGAGGTCGGTGGGAACCGGGACCGTCGGGTCGCCGAGCGTCAGGATCGACAGGTCGCCGGGCACGCCCAGGCCGCGCCGCCGGCTGGCCAGCTCCAGCGCCACGGCGGTGGCGAAGTCCTCGACGAAGGCCACCGTGGTCCCGTCGGCCAGCAGGTCGTCGAGGATGACCTCGGCGTCCCGGGCGACGGTCGTCAGGTGGCGGGCGCTCTCCGCGGCCGTCGCGGCCGCGACGAACCCGCGCCGCCGGTCCGCCGAGGACTCCGCGGTCAGGTCCGTGTTCAGGTAGGCCAGGCGCCGGTGACCGCGGGCGAGGGCCAGGGCGACCAGCTCGCCCACCGCCGTCGCGTAGTCGGCACCGACGTACGGCACCGGGCCGCCGGCGTCGTCGCGACGGCCGACGGCGACGTACGGGAAGCCGTCGCGGTTGAGCCGGTGCAGCTCCGCGGCGTCGATCTCCCGGCCGAGCAGGATGCAGCCGTCGGCGAGGCGGAGCCGGTTGTCCTGGTGGAAGATGCGGCGCCGACCGTCGACCACCGGGGCGCTGGTGAACAGCAGCAGGTCGCAGCCGGCCCGTTCCGCGTACTCCTCGATGCCCAGCAGGAAGGGGTGGAAGAAGTCGCGGCTGCCGCTGGGGAAGGCGGGCTCGTAGGTGAAGACGCCGATGATCCGGTTGAACCGTGCGGCGAGCCGGCGGGCCACGGGGTCGGCGGCGTACCCGGTCTCCGCGATGGTCCGCAGCACGCGGTCGCGGGTCTCGGGCGCGATGCGGACGTCGGCGTCGGCCCGGTTGTTGAGCACCAGCGACACGGTCGCCTGACTGACGCCAGCCAGCCGCGCGATGTCACGCTGCGTGACGCGTCGGGGTGTAGAGGGCACCACAGGTCCTTCCGGTGCGGCTAATGCGTATTAGCGCTCGGCGTTGGGGAGGAGCCTGGCGGGCCGACCGGGTTTGTGTCAAGAGGGGGACGGAGAGATTTCTTGGAGATGAAGTCCCTGGAGTAATGCGGATTAGCTCCGAGCGGCCCACCCCGCGTTCGCGGCCGGCCGGCTCCCGACGGAGCCGGCGGGCCGTCCCGCCGAGGCTGGCGGCCGGCCTCTTGACAAGACCCGCCCGGGTCGAGCAGCATTCGAGAAGGATTGATGGTAATACGTATTAGCACCTGACTCGGGCGGCCTGCTCACCCTCGCGGTGGCCGACCGTCTCACGCAGCGTGACTTCGTGCCGCCCCGCGGCGTGCTGCGCGGCGTCCACAGTCGTCACCGGCGTACCCGTCCCCACCTCCTGGGCTCCTCCGTCGACGGCCCCGTACGCCGACGGCCCGCCCGGGCGGTGGGGGAGCCCCACCATCCCCCGACAGAGCAGGAACAGCGATGACGAAAGCACCCGTCCGAGTGCCCGGTCGCGCCGCCGTGGCGGCAGCCGGCGCGGGCATGCTGGTGACCGCGCTGGCCGGTGCGGCTCCGGCCGCCGCCGATCCGGCCCTCGACTTCCCGCGCTTCACCTACGCGGGCACCGCGTTCGACAAGAGCGCCCTGACCTACAACCCGACAAACGAGTTCATCTTCCCGAGCGTCATCCGGGCCGCCGACTACTTCCCCAACCCGCTGGGCACCTACTACCTGTACTACGCGCCCCACGAGCGGCCCGGCGGGATCGCCCTGGCGTACGCGGACTCGATCAACGGTCCGTGGACCGAGTACCGGGCCAACCCGTTGATCGGCAACACCTGGCTGCCCCACTACTCCACGGTCAGCCACATCTCCTCCCCGCACGCCATCTGGGTGGAGGGGGAGCGCAAGCTGTTCCTCTACTTCCACGGCGAGAACTCGATCACCCGGTACGCCACCTCCGAGGACGGCATCCACTTCGACTACGGCGGGACGGCGATCAGCCGCGACGACAGCACCGGCGGGGAGACCTCCTACGCCCGGGTGTTCGAGCACGCCGTGCCGCGGCTGGGCAGCCGGTACCTGATGCTCTTCATGGACAACCCGACCGCCGCGCCGCCCGGGCCGACCGGGCCGGTGTCCCGGCGGATCCGCTGGGCGGTCTCCCCGGACGCGCGCACCTGGACGATCCAGCCCGACCCGATCGTCACCCCGCAGGGCATCCAGGGCCCGAACGCCTCCGGCCCGTTCTTCCTGCGCTGGAACGGCCGCAACCTGGTGATCTTCCACGCGGCCGACGGCAACATGCACGCCGTGGACGTCGGCGACGACCTCGACCGGGAGGTCCACCTCGGCGTCGTGCACGACTCGATGGTCGCCGCGCCCGACCTGGGGCGCTCTGCCGCGCCGACGTTCTACTTCGAGGGGCGCACCGCGCACATGTACTACGAGGCCGGCGGGCGGCTCACCGCGACGATCGGCCATGCCGTCGCCACCCTGGACCGGCCGGTGCCCACCCGCGAGGTGGACTGCGTGGTGGACCGGCCGGTGCTGTGGCCGCCGAACCACCAGATGGTCGACGTCACCGTGACGGCGGACCTGCGCGACGGGGTGCTCGGCCCGTACGCGCTCAACCTGACGGCGGTGACCGGCGGCGACGCCGCGGACGTCAGCGGCTTCACCGTCGGCACCCCGGACACCAGCGGCCGGCTGCGGGCCGAACGCGACGGCGCCGGCGGGGACAGGGTCTACTCCCTGACCTACGCGGGCCACGACGAGATCGGCCGCCCGGTCGGCTGCACCGTGACGGTCACCGTGCCGCACGACCAGGGCCGCGACTGACGGAGCAGGGACCGCTGGGCGCCGGCCGTGCCGCACGGGCACGGCCGGCGCCCACGCCTGGGCTCGCCGCCGCCGGCGCGGCCGGATACCGTACCCGCGGCGCGGGTCACCCCGCGTCGGGCCGTCGAGCGGTGGGAGGATCCGATGCGCCTGCACGTGGGGTGCGCGATGTGGACGCACAAGTCGTGGCAGGGGCGCTTCCTGGCGCATCCGCTGCCGGCCCACGAGCGGCTGCGCGCGTACGCCGGCTGGTGCACGGCGGTCGAGGGGAACACCACCTTCTACGCCACCCCGGCCCGGGAGACGGTCGCCTCCTGGGCGGAGCAGACCGACCCCGACTTCCGGTTCGTGCCCAAGCTGCCGAAGGTCGTCACGCACGAGCGTCGGCTCACCGGCGCCGACGAGGAACTCCGCGCCTTCCTGCACGCCGTCGAACCCCTCGGCCCACGGGCCCACGCCCTCTGGATCCAGCTGCCGGGCTCGTTCGGCCCGGCCGACGTACCCGCGCTGGCCCGTTTCCTGCGCGGGCTGCCCACCGCCCACCGGTACGCCGTGGAGGTCCGGCACCCCGCGTTCTTCGACGACCCCCGGGCGGCGCGGACGCTGGAGGAGGCGCTCGCCACCGTCGGCGCCGAGTGGGTGCCCTTCGACACGACCGCGTTCTTCCGCACCCCGCCGACCAGCGACGCGGAACGCGAGGCGTGGACCAGGAAGCCGCGCACCCCGCTGCGCACCTGTGCGCTGACCGACCGGCCGATCGTCCGCTATCTCGGTCGCGACGACCCCGCACGGACGGTCGAGGGCTGGCAGCCGTGGCTCGACGTGGTGACCGGGTGGCTGCGCGAGGGCCGATCGCCGACGATCTTCGTGCACACCCCGGACAACGCCGACGCGCCCGAGCTCGCCCGCCGGTTCCACGACGAGGTGCGGGCGCGCCTGCCCGAGGTCGAGCCGCTGCCCGAGCCGGAGCCGGTCGGGCCGTCGACGCTGTTCTGAACGGAACCGTCCCGCCTGCCAGGGAACCCCTGTGCCGGTCGCCTGAGGAGGCTCGATGCGGTCGCTGGCCGTACCGCCGTTGTTCGCCGCGCTGGAGCCGGCGCGCACCGTGCTGATCGCGGGCGCGGGCGGCGGCTTCGACGTGTACGCCGCGATTCCGCTGGCCGTCGCGTTACGCGACGCCGGTCGGACGGTGCACCTGGCCAACCTCTCCTTCACGCGGCTCGAACTGCTCGACCTGGACGCCTGGGCGGCGCAGGACGTCGCCGCCGTCACCCCGGACACCGCCGGCCCCGACGAGTACTTCCCGGAACGGGCGCTGGCCCGCTGGCTCGCCGCCAACGACCAGCCGAGCACCGTGTACGCCTTCCCGCGGGTGGGCGTGGAGCCGCTGCGCGACGCGTACCGGCATCTGGTCGATGCGCTCGGGGTGGACGCGGTGGTGCTGGTCGACGGGGGCACCGACATCCTCATGCGCGGCGACGAGGCCGGCCTCGGCACCCCCGTCGAGGACATGACGAGCCTCGCGGCGGTGGCCGGCCTGGACGTGCCGGTGAAGCTGGTGGTGTGCCTCGGGTTCGGCATCGACGCGTACCACGGGGTCAACCACACCCAGGTGCTGGAGAACATCGCCGCCCTCGACCGCGACGGCGCGTACCTCGGGGCGCTGTCCATTCCGGGCAGCAGCCGGGAGGCGCGGCTGTACCGGGACGCGGTCGCGTACGGGCAGGCGGCCACGCCGCTGCGGCCCAGCATCGTGCACGGGCAGATCGCCGCCGCCATCCGTGGCGCCGACGGGGACGTGCACGTGACCCGCCGCACCCGGGGCAGCACCTTGTTCGTCAACCCGCTGATGGCGATCTACTTCAGTTTCGACCTCGACGGCCTGGCCCGCCGTTCGCTCTATCTCGACCGGCTGGAGCACACCGTCGGCATGCGACAGGTGGCCTCCCGGATCGAGGACTTCCGCGACGAGGTCGAGCGGCGCACGCCCCGGGTCTTCCCGCACTGACCCCTCGCCGCCGCGCCGCCCGCCGGCTCAGGCCCGGTCCGGCTGGTTCGGGTCGATCAGCACCTTGGTGTGCTCGCTGCGGCCCGAGTCGAGTTCGTCGAGGACGTCCTTCAGCGACGACAGCCCGAAGGTGCCCGTGTGCAGTGCCGCCACGTCGATGCGACGTGCGGCGATCGCGTGCATCGCGCCCACGAAGTCCTCGTGCTGGTAGGCCAGTGACCCGATCACCGTCAGCTCCCGGCTCTGCCAGTCGCCGTAGCTGACGCTCGAGTTCTCCAGCGGGTAGCCGAGCAACGCGAGCGTCCCGCCCCGGCGCACCAGCTCGGCCGACGGTTGGAACAGCGACGGAACGCCGCTGCACTCGTACACGACGTCGGCGCCCATGCCCGCGGTGAGCTCGTCCAGCGCGGCCGGCAGGTCGGCGGGCTCGACCACGTGGGCGAAGCCGAGCCTGCCGGCCAGCGTACGGCGCGCCGCGGAGGGCTCCGAGATGATCATCGGCCCCGCCCCGGCGTTGCGCGCGTGCTGGGCGGTGAGCAGCCCGATCGGGCCGGCGCCCTGGACCAGCGTGGTGCTGCCGTACTCCGCCGCCACCCGCCGCACGGCGTGGAAGGTGACCGTGGCCGGTTCCACGAGCGCCGCCTCCACCGCCGAGAGGCTCTCCGGAACGGGGATGACCCGCCGCGCCGTCACCTGCACCCGGGTGGCGAAGGCGCCGTGCGGCGGTGCGTCGGCGTCGACCCCGTTGGCCTCGGCGAACACGGTGTCGCAGTGGCGGGCGTGCCCGGCGACGCACTGGCGGCAACGGCCGCACGCCGGCCCCACCGCGCCCACCACGCGCTGGCCGACCCGCAGCCCGTCCACGCCGGCGCCCACCGCCGAGACCGAACCGGTCCACTCGTGCCCGAAGACCGCCGGCGGCAGCATGTGCCCGTCGGTGTAGCCGTGGACGTCCGTGCCGCAGATCCCCGTGTACGTGATGTCGACGGTCACGCGGCCGGGCCCGGGCTCGGCCCCGGACACCTCTCCCGCACGGAGTTCGCGCGGACCGGCGACCGCGAGATAGCGACCAGCAGACATACGGGATCCCCCTCGGCGACAGCTCCAGTCTCGCACCCGACCTGCGCCACGGGGCGTCTACCAGCAGATTCGCGCGGCGGGGCGTCCCCGATCCGGCCGGGACCCCCGCCGCCGACGGTGGATCTTCGGCCCCGCGCCGAAACATACCTTCATTGCCGGCGGGTCAACATGTAGACAATCTTCCTCGTTCTGTCTATCGTCAGCATCACTTAGCGATGTCCTTCGATTTGAAAGAGGTCGTCAATGGTGCACATGAGACGATGGGCCGGCGTCGCCACAGCCCTGCTGGCGACGGAGCTCCTGGTCAGCGGCACCGCCGCGCACGCCGCCGTGCCCAAGCCGGAGCCGGTGCGGGTGAGCGTCGAGGACGCCGTCACCGCCAAGCTGCGCGCGCAGGTCCAGGCCTCGGAGGCGGAGCACGCCGAGACTTCCGCGGTGGCGCACCCGGAGAGCTCCGAGACCCGGGTGAACGTCACCCGCAGGAACGGCCCGTGGGCCTTCGGCACCGCCGTCGCCGTCACCACCCACGAGAAGGACGTCCATCCGACCGGCGCGATCTTCATCGCCCGTGCCGAGGCCGGCACGTGGCGGGTGAACTTCGACGGCGAGGCCGGGTTCAGCGAGCTGGCCGCCGAGTCGCCCCTGGTCAACAAGCAGGAGAAGGCGGTCTTCGCCCGCACCCCGAGCACCATGCAGGCGGGCGGCGACTATCGGACCGGGATGGCCCTGCCCTTCGCGGTGGGTCAGACGTGGACGCTGACCAGCGGCCCGCACGGCTGGGGCGGCTACGAGGCGCCGTACAGCTCGATCGACCTGGCCGGCGGTGACCAGGTGGTCCGCGCGGCGCGGGCCGGCACGGCGTACACGATGTGCACGGGGTGGATCCGGGTGATCCACGACCGGGGCTACTCGACCGACTACTACCACCTGTGGAGCAGCATCTCGGTCAACGGCGCCGCCGTCGGCCAGGGCGCGTACCTGGGCTACACGGGCACCGACGTCACCTGCGGCGGGGCGGCGTACGGCCGGCACGTCCACTTCGGGCTGCGGCAGAACAGCGCCTATGTCGGCATCGCCGGCCACAGCATCGGCAAGTGGGAGTTCGCCAACGGCGCTGCCGCCTACCAGGGCGGGGCGCGGCACGGCTCGGTCTGGGCCGGCGCCGGCGCCGGCCTCTACAACTACGGGGCGCTGGGCTTCAACCAGGCGGTGGTCGACGCCAACGGTGGTGGCTCGGTGAACAAGCGGTCCGGCCCCGGCACCGGCTACGCCGTGCGGGGATCGGTAGGCGACGGCACCACGGTCACCGTCTCCTGCTCCGCCAACGGCACCTCCCACGCCGGGCGGTACGGCACCACCGCGCTGTGGAACCGGCTGAGCGACGGCACCTGGGTGTCCGACGCCTACCTGGCGAGCGGGGTGAACGGTCCGATCAACGGCTGGTGCTGACCGGCATCCGATCCGAGCGTCGACGCAGGGGCCCCGCCATCTTGGCGGGGCCCCTGCCTCGTGGGCGGCCGGGGTCAGCCCGGGATGCCGACGAGGAGGGACTCGTGGCGACTCCACAGCCACCGGAGGTACTGCTGGAGTTCCCCGAGGGTGGCGACCTGGTCCTCGTCCATGTAGGTGAGGATCCGTTTCACTTCTCCCGGCACGAGGTCGTAGGCGGTGGCCCCGGTCTCCGGGACGGGCGTGTCGGGGGAGACGGCCACGGGGACGGGGATGACGGGCAGGCGGAGGTTCCTCCTGTCCAGTGCCTTGAGGACCGTGAGGTAGGCGCGGGGCAGATGGTAGGGGGAGACGGCGAGCGCGAGGCTCGCGATGCCGAGGCCCTGCGCCTGCTCGGCGATCCAGGCGGCCTGCCGGCCGGTGTGGGGGGCGGGTCCGGCCTGGAGGCGGACCCCCTCGCAGCGACGGAGGCCCAGGCCGCGCAGGTGGTCGAGCGTGAGTTCGACGTAGGTCTCCTCGGCCGGGTTCCCGTTCGTCACCAGGAGGTGACGCAGGCCGGGGTTCGCCTCCCAGGTGCGGATCGCGTGGCTGAGCCGCCACTGTTCGCCCTGGCCGGTGGCCACGACGAGGGCGTCGACGCGGTCGGCGGCCGACGGCGGCAGCGTCAGGATCGCCGTGAGGGCCTTCAGCACGTCCAGGAACTGGCCGGCGGTGAAGCCGGCGAGGTCTTCCTCCCCGACGGTCCGAGGGATTCCTCCGTGGGGGTTCGCCGCATGTTCCGCCCTCGTCCGCATCGGACGACGATACTGCGTGGGCCGGCGTGACCCCGGAGAGCTTCGACGCGGCGGCCCACCCCGACTGAGCCTGCCGGGTGCCCGCGCGGCAGACCGCACGGCGGAAGGTGCGCGCCCCCGCGTACGCCGTCAAGGATGTGAATCTCGCGCGAGCCGTGACCCTGGAGGGCGCTGGGATGAAGCCGTTCCGCATCGAGATACCACAGGCCGACATCGACGACCTGCGCCGACGACTGGCCGACACCCGGTGGCCGCACGAGCCGGGCGCGGACGGCTGGGAACGCGGCGTGCCGCAGTCCTACCTGCGGGAGCTGGCCGACTACTGGGGCAGCGGGTACGACTGGCGGGCGGCCGAGGCGCGGCTGAACGAGCACCCCCAGTTCGTCACGGAGATCGACGGCGCCACGGTGCACTTCCTGCACGTACGGTCCCCGGAGCCGGACGCGACGCCGCTCGTCCTCACCCACGGCTGGCCGGGCAGCTTCCTGGAGTACGTCGACCTCGTCGGGCCGCTGACCGATCCGCGCGCCCACGGGGGTGACCCGGCGGACGCCTTCCACGTGGTCATCCCGTCCCTGCCCGGGTACGGCTTCTCCGGCCCGCTCACCGGGACCGGCTGGGGCGTGCCGCGCATCGCCGGGGCGTGGGCCGAGCTGATGAACCGGCTCGGTTACGACCGCTACCTGGCGCAGGGCACCGACTTCGGCTCCTGGGTGACGGTCGCGCTCGCGGCGGCGGACGCCGGGCACGCGATCGGGGCGCACGTCAACTTCCTCATCACGCCGCCCCCCGGCGACCCACGCGAGCTGGGCGCGCTCGACGAGGACACCGGCCGGCGGCTCGCCCGGCTGGCCCGCTTCGTCGACGACGAGTCCGGCTACATGAAGATCCAGGCCACCCGCCCGGTGACGCTCTCGTACGCCCTGACCGACTCCCCGGTCGGGCAGCTCGCGTGGATCGTGGAGAAGTTCAAGGAGTGGACCGACTCCGGCAAGAGCCCGGAGGACGCCGTGGACCGGGACCGCCTGCTGACCAACGTGTCGCTCTACTGGTTCACCCGTACCGCGGGCTCCTCCGCCCAGCTCTACCACGAGACGGCGGACATGCTCCCGGTCAGCGCCGCGCCGCGGCAGCAGCCCCCGGTGCCGGTGCCGCTCGGGGTGGCGGTCTTCCCGCACGACCCCTCGCAACCCGTCCGGGCCTGGGCCGACCAGGCCTTCCCCAACATCGTGCAGTGGACCGAGCACGACCGCGGGGGGCACTTCCCGGGGCTGGAGCAGCCCGGGCTCCTGGTCGACGACATCCGCCGGTTCGCCCGGACCCTCGGCGGGGCCTGAGCCCAGGGGCGCCGGACCGGGAAGGGCGTCCACCGCCGGGTGGGCACCCTTCGTCGCGGGTGCCGCGCCGATGTTCCTGCCGGGGACCGGGGTGGTGCCGTCACCTGACGGTGGCGGCACCCGGTTCCCCCGTCAGCAGCCGCCGCAGGTGTAGAAGAGGATGTCCCAGTGGCTGCCTTCCTTGGTGTACAGGTTGCCGGAGGCCGCCCGGTACTGGTAGCCGAAGCCGGCGATGTAGCCGACGTAGGTGTAGTTCGCCGAGATGTAGTTCTGGATGCAGGTGCTCAGGGCGATGTCGAGCTTGTAGCCGTTCCAGTGGCTGTAGGTGCCGCCGGCGTGCCCGACCTCGGTGCCGGCGGTGATCGTCACGGCGCAGCCGCTGGCGCGCTTGAAGGTGATGATTCCGCTGATGGTGGCCTGCCGGACGCCGTCGAACGAGGTGCAGGTCGAGACGTAGCGGTCGCTGCAGTTGCCGCTGGAGGTCCAGGAGATGCCGGCGGCGCGTAGCTGCGACGTGGCGTCGGAGTGGCTGATGGCGAAGGCCGGGCTGGCGAGTCCGAGCGTGGCCCCGGTCGCGGCGGCGATGGCAACCAGGAGCGTGAGCAGGCGGCGGCGCAGGGTGGATCGGGTGGACGACATGACTCTCCCGTTCGCGTGGGGGGATTCCTGCGATGAGAAGGCCGACCTTGCAGGATTTCTACCAGACATCGACAGGCATGACTAGATCTGTCGACGCCGGCAGCTCGGGACGCAAGGCCGAACCGCCCCTACCGGCACCAATGGGAAGTACCGACCTGCGCCAGTTTCCTCATCGAGCGGCCGATGGTTGTACGAGACGTGACGGCAGCCTCACACTCCCGCATGGCGATCCCGGCGTCGGCGCAGCCCGCGTGGCGGATCAGGTGGGCCGAGCGCGAGAACGACCGACGGCGGTGCGCGTACGACGCGCAGGTGGCGGCCTGGCAGCGGCACCAGGACCACCTGGCCCGGCTGCGGATCGAGGCGGCCGGGTTCCTCGGGTGCACGCAGCCGCGTGCCGGCCTGCCGGTGGACCTCGACGCCGACGAGGTCGTCTACCGGGTGCTGCCGGTCGCTGACCTGGTCGAGGCGGACGCGCGGCACGGCACCGGGCTGCCCGCCCCGGGCCTGACCGTCGCCACGGACGACGCCGCCGGCCGCGCGCTGCCGAGGGGCGTGCGGGCCCTCGACACGGGAATGGCCGTCGTGACCAACCACCGCGTCGCCTTCTCCTCGGGGCGCGGGTGGCGGCACGAGTGGAGGTACGCGGACCTGGTGGGGCCCGCGCACCATCCCGAGGTGCCGTTCACCCTGCTGCACGCCACCGACGGTCGCCGGCTCGCCGGGCTGCGGGTGCCGGCCGCCGCGACCGTGAACTTCCGCTTCTATCTCACCCTCGCCTTCGCCGCCGCCATTGGCGAACGGGCCGCCGTCACCGCGCAGCTCGAGGCCCTGCTGGCCGCCCACCGGCACGCGCGGCCGGTGCCACCGCTGCCGGTCCACCCGGATCAGGCCCCGTCGACCGGGCTGCGTGCCGAGCGTCGCGCGGCCCTGGCCGCTGCCGTCGTCGCGGTGGCGTTCGTGGCGCTGACCGCCGCAGGCCCGGCCTCGCCGGAGGGAGCCGACCCGCCGTACCGGGCGGACGAGAGCGCGCGGGGCGCCTCCGCCGCCGCGACGCCGAACCCCGTCGAGGGCGCCGCACCGACCGCCCGAGGCGAGCCGGCGGCGCGCAACCCGGGCGCGGCGACGTCGGAGGCCGGTGCGCTGGCGGCCGCCACCAGGGGCGGTGTGACCCGCGTACGCGCGCCGGAAGTGGTGCGGATCGGCGATGCCGTCGCGCCGGCGGCTCCCTTACTGCGGTGGCTCGCCTGCCCGCAGGGCGATTCCGGTGCCAGTGCTCCGCCCCGTCCTGGGTGACGTTTGGGCACCGGCCTCCGGCGTACGCGCGAGGCGCCATCGCGGACGACGGATCGCGGTGGGCGATGGCGCCTAGCCCAGGGGTGGTGCGGTCCCGGTCGGCAGCGGTCGGGGCGCGCTGGGGCCCACGTAGCGCGAGTCTGGCCGGATGATCTTCGAGTCCTCGGCCTGTTCCAGCACGTTCGCGCACCATCCGATCACCCGGCTGGTGGCGAACGTCGGCGTGAACATCTCGCGGGGCAGCCCGCACAGGTGCATGACCACGCCGGCGTAGTACTCCACGTTCGTGTGCAGTTCCCGGCCCGGCTTCAGTTCCGCCAGCAGCGACAGGACCCGCTCCTCGACGGCCACGGCGAGGTCCACCAGATCGCCACCGAGGGACAGGGCGATCGCCTTGAGCATGCGTGAGCGGGGGTCCTCGGTGCGGTAGACGGGGTGCCCGAATCCCATGATCCGCTCGCCGCTGAGGATGCGGTCGCGCAGCCACGCGTCGGCCCGGTCGGGGGAGCCGATGGCGTCGAGGGTGTCGAGGGCCCGGCTGGGCGCGCCGCCGTGCAGCGGGCCGGAGAGCGCGCCGAGGGCGCCACCGACGCAGGCGTAGATGTCTGCGCCGGTGGAGGCGACGACGCGGGCGGTGAAGGTGGACGCGTTGAAGCCGTGATCGACAGTCGCGATCAGGTAGCGCTCGATGGCGCGGGCGTGCGCAGCGGACGGCTCCTTGCCGGTGATCATGTACAGGTGGTTCGCCGCGTGCGACAGGTCGTCGCGCGACTCGATCGGCTCCAGCCCCGCCCGCAGCCGGAACAGCGCGGCCAGCAGGCTGGGCGTGAGGGCGCAGAGTGCCATGGCCTGCGCCCGCCGTTCTGCCGGCGGGGTGTCGTACAACGGGCGGGCCCCGGCGGCGAGGCCGGCGACGGCCAGGGCGGCGCGCAGTCCGCCCATCGGGTCCGGCGACGTCGACGCCGCGGCGATGTCGGGCAGCGCGGCGGCGACGGCGGGCGGGATGTGGCGCAGCGGCGCGATCTCGCGGCGCAGCGCCGTGGGATCGGTGGGCAGGCAACCGTCGATGAGCAGCGCCCAGACGTCCTCCAACGTGCGCTGCTCGGCCAGGTCGATCGCTGAGTACTGCCGGTAGTGGTAGAAGCCCTCGGCGCCGCGGACGCGGCCGATGGTGGTGTCGGTGACCACGACGCCGGCGAGCCCGCGCGGAACGGTGATGGTGTCAGGCATGCGGGCAGCGTCACGCCCCCGGACGGGCGTAGTCAACGTTGATCCAGTCAACGTGAGACCATGCCCACATGTCCGGGGAACAGCTGTTGACCACCGCCGAGGTAGCGCTTCGCCTGCGCGTCAAGCCGGAGACGATCTACGCGTACGTCAGTCGCGGACTGCTTGCCCGGGTCAAGGTCCCCGGCGAGCGGATCAGCCGGTTCCGGCTGGCCGACGTCGAACGGCTGGCCTCCCGCACGCAGGCGACCCGGCCGGTCCGCGACGGCGCCCCGGCGATGCGGACGGCCACCACGTTGATCGCGTACGGGCGGCTGCACTACCGGGGGCTGGATGTCGGCAGGCTCGCGCCGGCGTCGGCGTTCGAGGAGGTCGCGCACTGGCTGTGGACGGGGGAGCGGCGCGGGGAGACCTTCGCGGCGTCCGCCGAGACCCTCGACAGGGCCAGGCTGGCGAGCAGCCACCTCCCCGCCCGGGCACGGCTGTTCGACCGGTTGCCGGTGATCGTCGCCGTCGCGGCCGCGATGGACCCGCTGCGCTTCGACCTGGCGCCCGCGACCGTGACGGCCCTCGCGCCGGGGTTGCTGTCCACCATGGTCGACGCCCTGCCCCTCGCCGGACAGGCTCCCTCCGACGAGCGCCTCGCTGCCCGCCTGTGGTCGCGGCTGACGGGCACGCCACCGTCCGCAGCTGGTCTCCGGGCGCTCAACGCCGCCCTCGTCCTGCTCGCCGACCACGACCTGGCCGCGTCGACCATCGCGGTACGCGTTGCGGCCTCCACCCGGGCGAACCCCTACGCGGCGGTGCTGGCGGGCCTCGGGGCGCTGGACGGGCCAATGCACGGAGCCGTCGGCAGCGGCGTCCACCGCATGATCGAGGCCGCCCGGCGGGACGGGGCGTCGGCCGCGATCGCCGAGTGGCTGCGGGCCGGCAACCTGCCAGGGTTCGGGCATCCGCTGTATCCGGCGGGCGACCCGCGTGGCACGACCCTGCTCGATCTCGTCGCGGACCTGCCGTTCGAGGGTGATCTGCGGCGGGCCGTGGACGACCTGACGGCCACGGCGGCGCGGCGGGAGGCCCTGCCCAACGTCGACTTCGCGGTCGCCGTGCTGTCGCACGCGGCCGGCATGGGGCCGGGCGCCGCCGAGGTGATCTTCGCGGTCGCCCGGACGGCGGGTTGGATCGCGCACGTCAACGAGGAGTACGCCCAGCCGACCAGTCGGTTCCGCTGGAACAGCGGCTACACCGGGCCGCCTCCCGTCTCGCCGTGAACCCCGCCGCGGCCTCTCCTCGCGGTGGGTGGTCAGGTGGCGCGCCGGCAGTGGCCGGTGAGGGCGCGGATCGCGTCGGCGGGTTCCGGTGGGCAGGTGAGCCCGCTCGTCATCGCCGACGTGCGAATTTGCGAAGCCTGGGGATCAGGCGGTCACGGTGGCGATGAACGCGGCGACGTTCGCCATGGTCCGCTGGATCTTCTCCTCCAGGGTGAGTGACTCCTGCAGCCGTGCGCCGGCGCCCGGGTCCTTCTTGCCCCGCACGTACAGCGAGCAGGCGAGGTCGCTGCACATGTAGGTGCCGACCGTGTTGCCCTGCTGCCCGGCCTTGCCCGCCTTCGGCGCAACCATCAGGGAGACGCCGCCTGTGGGGGCGGTCAGACACATCGCGCACATGCCGCGCCGTGGCTGCGAGGGGGCGGGGCTGGGGCAGCGCAGCGCGAGGGCCCTCGGCCGGCCGTCCAGCTCCGTGACGAGGTAGGCGCGGTGGGGGGCCTGCGGATCTCGCCAGCCGAGGTAGTCCAGGTCGTCCCAGGGCCGGTCGGCCAGGTCGCGCGGGACGGACAGACGCTTCGCCTCGCCCTTGGTGCAGTTCACGAAGGCGGTGCGGATCTCTTGCTCGGTCAGCGGCTTCATACGCGGCAGGCTAATTTCCCTAAAGGTATTAGGCAAATGCATAATGGGTTATGCCGAGCGGGCGGAGGAGCATGGCACGCGCAGGACTGACCCCGGAACGCCTGACCCTGGCGGGAGCGGAACTGGCCGACGAGGTCGGCTTCGACCAGGTGACCGTCTCGGCGGTCGCCAGGCGGTTCGACGTCAAGGTCGCGAGCCTGTACTCGCACCTGAAGAACTCCCAGGACCTGAGGACCAGGATCGCCCTGCTCGCCCTGGAGGAACTCGCCGACCGGGCCGCCGACGCCCTGGCCGGGCGCGCCGGCAAGGACGCCCTGACCGCCCTCGCGAACGTCTACCGCGACTACGCCCGGGAACATCCCGGCCGCTACGCCGCAGCCCAGCTCAGGCTCGACCCGAAGACGGCGGCGGCGAGCGCCGGCGGCAGACACGCGCAGATGACGCGGGCGCTGCTGCGCGGCTACGACCTGACGGAGTCGGACCAGACGCACGCGGTCCGGCTGCTGGGCAGCGTCTTCCACGGCTACGTCAGCCTGGAGATGGGCGGCGGGTTCAGCCACAGCGCCCCCGACACGCAGGAGACGTGGTCACGGGTCCTGGACGCCCTCGACGCCCTGCTGCGCAACTGGCCCGCGCCCTGACCCCGGCGTGACGACCTAGAGTCGGTGCCTGACCCAGACGTTGGGCTCGACGTAGACGGCGTGGTCGTGCGCCACGTCGCAGTGCACCGGGACGAGGGCCCCCGGCACGTGGACCGGCCCGCTGGTGTCGAACGGCAGGCCCGTCCAGCGACGCCAGTCGGCGAGGGTCCCGGCGATCGTCATCGACCGGGTGGCGACGCGCTCGATGCGTCCGCCCGCGCGGACGTGCACCCGCAGCCAGGGGTCGACCGGCAGGCCGTCCTCGCGGACCTGCGCCGCGTACTGCGCCATCGGCAGTTCGGGCCGGGTGTGCTTGCCGCTCGGCCGGACCGGCGCGACGAGCGTGTCGTAGCCCAGTTCCGCGACGGCCTCCCGCATGGCGGCCAGCATCACGGCGGACAACCCGGTGCCGCGGCGGTCGGGCCGGATGCAGATCTCCAACGCCGAGACCATGTTCGTGTCGGCGCCGGTCAGGCGGTTGACGGTGGCCCGCTGGATCACCCGGTCCCAGCCGCCGTCGGGAAGCTCGGACTCCGTCCAGCGCAACGGCACCGCGTACGCCCGGGCGACCGCGCGGGCGGGGTCGGCGGGGTCGACCGCGGCGAACACGAACTCGGGATACAGGTCGTGGGCGACGCCGTAGTACACCGTGCCCATCGGGTCCCACAGCATGAACGGCGGCCACGCCCCGTCGAAGTCCTCGTCGAGCGAACGGCCGAGGTCGGGGCGGTCCGCCAGGCGCACGATGTCGAGGGTCACGGCGGAAACCTAGAGCGCCGGGTCGTCACGCGCACCTCGATTTCGCGGCCTGTGCGGCGGGCCACGGCCGCCCGGACCGACCCGGCAACCCCACGACGGGGCCCCGGGGCGCCGGGCGCTGGCCGGTACGCGGGCGTCCGGTCTATGGTGGCGCCGTGACCGCCCCCGGCCCCTCCCGGCAGCCCCGCACCGCGGCGTACCAGGAGTTTCCCGCCCCGTCGCGGACGACCGCGACCACCGGGTCGCGGGCCCACCTCGTCGCGGGTGCGATCACCCGTCGCCTCGTCGTGCCGTCGGTCGCCCGCGTCCGCCGGGGCGCCGTCGCGCCGATCGTCGCGCCGCCGACCCGGCGGGCGCCTCGTCAGCGCCGCCCGCCGCCACCCGTCCGAGATCCACAGGACCGGCACCGGCGGGCGGAGCGCATCAGCGCTCCGCCCTTTCTTTTCGTTCCGAGCAGGGAGAAGGACCGATCGTGTACGTCGTGAACAGGCAGGCCGAGCTGGGGGTGCTCCGGATCGTCCTGGAGGAGCAGTACGAGCGGCACAGCATCCAGCTGGCGCTGCTGGACCGGCAGGCCCGACGGACGCGCTCCGACGGCGCCGATCTCGAGGCGGCCGCCGCGTTGACCGCCGCCACGCGACGGGCCCTGGGTGACATCGCCCGCGCACTGCACTACCTGGAACAGGGCCGCTACGGCACCTGCGGAGGGTGCGACCGCGACATCCCGATCGAGGAGCTGGCGCATCGCCCGTCGACCCGGCTCTGCGCCACCTGCGAGCCGGAGCTCCGTCGGCGTGCGGACAGCGGCCGCAACGGTTGCGACTGTCGCCGGTAGGGCCGGCACCTGTCGTCGGCGCTCCGTCGAAGGACACGGGCGGCGCGGCGGGTTCCCGGCGCCTCGGCGGACAGGACGGCGCCGGCCCGCCGCAAGGGCGGGCCGGCGCCGTGGGACGTGCAGGTCAGCGGATGCGTCGGCGACCGTAGGCACCGGCGGCGATGGCGACACCGATCGCGGCGAAGACGACCTGGAGGGCCAGCTCGATCCAGTCGATCCCCCTGGTGTCGTCGACGCCCAGGGCCCCGGCGACGAGAGTGCCGAGGATCGCCGCCACCACACCGATGAGCAGCGTGAGCCAGATCGGGATGTTCTGCTTGCCCGGGACGACCAGGCGGCCCAACGCCCCGATGATCAGGCCGATGATGATGGCAGTGAAGAAACCGGTGACTTCCACGTGGAGCCGTCCTTCCGGGAGAGTTGTCGTCGAGCTGCGGTGTTGCCCCCGCCGGAAGGGCGGCGAAACCACTCCCGGTCACTTCCACAGCTTCTTCATACAACTGTCATGGAGCTGGGTACGAAACGTCATCGGCGTCATCCGACGCACGCCGAGCCCGCCGCTCCTCGACCCTGGGCGGGCGCCCGTCAGCGCAGCGGGTCGAACGGGCGCAGCTCGACGGGCTGCCCACCGCCGGTGATCTGCTCGGCGAGCAGTTCGCCGGTGAGCGGGCCGAGGGTGATGCCCCACATGCCGTGACCGCCGGCGGCGAAGACGCGCGGTGACCTGGTCCGGCCGATCAGGGGAAGGCCGTCCGGGGTGCAGGGCCGCGAGCCGACCCACTCGTCGGTGCGGGTGTCCAGGTCGGCGCCTCGCAGCAGCGGGCGGGCGGCCTCGGCGATGGCCGAGACGCGGCGCCGGTCCAGCGGCGCCTCGGCGCTGCGGAACTCCATCATCCCGGCGACGCGCAGCCGGTCGCCCAGCGGCGTGCAGGCCACGCGCTGCGCGGGGAAGTAGACCGGGCCGGCCGGCAGGTGCTCGATGGCGACGCTGAAGCTGTAGCCGCGGCCGGCCTGCACGACGGTGCGGACGCCGAAGCGCCGGGCCAGCTGGCCGAGCCAGGTGCCGGTCGCCAGCACCACCGCGTCGTAGCGCTCGTCGGTGCCGGCGGAGGTCACCACCCGGACACCGGCCGCCTCGTCGCGGACGTCCAGGACGTCCACGCCGGCCTCGACCGCTCCGCCCCGCGCGCGGACCGAGTCGGCCAGGGCGTGCACGTACTGGCCCGGGTTGACGTAGCGCTGGTCGTGCAGGCGGATGGCGGCGCCGATCGTGTCCGACAGCGAGGGCTCCACCTCCCGTGCCTCGGCCCCGGTGAGGACGTCGAACTCGATCCCCTGGCCCGCGGAGTGGATGTGCGCCAGTTCGTCGAGCAGGACCGACCGCTCGGCCTCGGTCCGGTACGCGGCGAGGAACGACTTCGCCTCGTGCGTCGGCGCCGCGACCCCACCGGCGGTCAGCGCGTCGAACGCCTCCAGCGCCCGCCGGTTCATCGGGATGAGGGCCCGCATCGCGCTCTGCCACTTCGACGCCGTGCTGTGCCGCGCGAAGCCGGCCAGGAACCGCAGCAACCGGGCGTCCGCGCGCGGCGGCACGTAGACCGGCGAGGACGGGCTCAGCACGGCGCGCACCCCGTACCGCAGCACCGCCGGCTCCGGCAGGGGAGTGGTGATGCCGGGGGTGAGCCAGCCCGCGTTGCCCCACGACGCCCCCGCCGCGACCCCCGTACG
>NZ_WAAS01000121.1:0-18813 GCF_008806585.1 Micromonospora sp. AMSO12t | reverse complement strand
CCGCCGCCGACCGGTGACCCGATGGCCTACGTGGCCGCGATGCAGCCCGGCTGGAACCTCGGCAACACCTTCGACGCGGTCGGCAGCGACGAGACGGCCTGGGGCAACCCGCGGGTCACCCAGGCGCAGCTGGACGCCGTCCGGGCGCAGGGCTTCAACAGCATCCGGATCCCGGTCACCTGGAGCAACCACCACGGGGCCGCGCCGGCGTACACGATCGACGCGGCGTGGCTCAACCGGATCAAGGAGGTCGTCGGCTGGGCCCTGGATGACGGCTTCTACGTAATGATCAACATCCACCACGACTCGTGGCAGTGGATCAACGCGATGCCGACCGACCGGACCACCGTCCTCAACCGCTACAACGCGCTGTGGACCCAGATCGCGGCCGCGTTCCGGGACGCCTCGCCGAAGCTGCACTTCGAGAGCGTCAACGAGCCGCAGTTCGCCAACAGCTCCGGCGACCCCCAGAACGCCCAGCTGCTGCACGAGCTGAACACGTCCTTCCACCGGATCGTGCGGGCCTCCGGCGGCAACAACGCCACCCGGATGCTCGTCCTGCCCACCCTGCACACCTCGTCGGACCAGGCCCGCATCGACGAGCTGACCAGCACCTTCACCCAGCTGGGCGACCGCAACCTGATCGCCACCGTGCACTTCTACGGCTACTGGCCGTTCAGCGTGAACGTCGCCGGGGGCACCCGGTTCGACGCCACCACCCAGAAGGACCTGACCGACGCCTTCGACCGGGTGCACAACGCCTTCGTCGCCAAGGGCATCCCGGTGGTGATCGGCGAGTACGGCCTGCTCGGCTTCGACCGGCACACCGGCACCATCCAGCAGGGCGAGAAGCTGAAGTTCTTCGAGTTCCTCGGCTGGTACGCGAAGACCAGGAAGATCACCACCCAGCTCTGGGACAACGGGCAGCACTTCAACCGGCTCACGTTCCAGTGGAAGGACGCGGAGCTGTTCGCGCAGATCAAGTCGAGCTGGACCACCCGCTCCGGCACGGCCTACGCCGACCAGGTGTACGTGCCGCGTACCGGCTCGATCACTGCCAAAACGCTCGCGCTGAACCTGAACGGCACCACCTTCCAGGGGCTGTACCAGGGCAGCACCGCCCTGGCGCAGGGCACCGACTACACCGTGTCGGGCAGCCAGCTCACGCTCACCGCGAGCGCGCTGACCAGGCTGGTCGGCAGCCGGGCGTACGGCGTGAACGCCACCCTGCACGCGCGGTTCTCCGCCGGGGTCCCGTGGCGGATCAACGTGATCACGTACGACCCGCCGGTGCTGTCGAACGCGACCGGGAGCACCACCTCGTTCGCCGTGCCGACCCAGTTCCGGGGTGACCAGCTCGCCACCATGGAGGCGAAGTACGCCGACGGCAGCAACGCCGGCCCGCACAACTGGACGCCGTTCAAGGAGTTCGACGTGGCCTTCGCCCCCGACTACGCCGGCAACCGCATCACGCTGACCGAGGCCTTCTTCGCGGAGGTCAACGACGGCGCCCGGGTGACCCTGACGTTCCACTTCTGGAGCGGCACGACCGTCACCTACCACGTCACGAAGTCGGGCAGCGGCGTCACGGGCGTCACCGCCGCCGCGGCCCGGGTGGGCTGACCCGGCAGCGGTCTCCACGCGCAGCGGGCCGTGGCCGCCAGGCGGTCACGGCCCGTTCCGCGTACCCGAAGGGATCATCCGCTGCGGTCCGCGCCGCCCGCCGGCGCACCGGCGGCGTGGGCCCGGGCGGGGTCGCTGAAGGTGCTGACGCCGGGGACCAGCAGCGTGACGGCGCTGGCCGCGGCGGTCAGGGCGGCCGCCGCGACGAGGGTGGGCTGGATCCCGAACGCCGCGACCGCCGGCCCGGTGAGGGCGTACCCGACCGGCAGCAGGGCGAACGCGCTGAGCTGATCCAGGGCAAGGGTCTTGCCCAGTACCTCGGCGGGGATCTCGCGTTGCAGGGCGGAGAGCCAGGAGATGAAGTAGATCTCCACGACGAATCCGCCGAGGGCGAAGCAGAGCGCCGTGACCGGTAGCGGCAGGGCGAAGGCGAGGCTGGCGGGCAGGGCGGCGTAGGTGGTGAGGGCGAGCATGCTGACCGTGCCGGGCCGCCGGGGCCGCCACCGGCCGGCCAGCGCGATGGCCGGGAGAGCGCCGGCGGCGGCAGCGGCGAGGACGAGCCCGTAGGCGAGTTCGCCGCCGAGGCGGTCCGCGGCGATCAGCGGGAGCAGCGTCAGGCTGGGCGCGGTGCCGGCGAAGAGTTGGACCGCGACGGCAGCCATGACGGCGGCGACCCAGGGACGGCGCCGGACGGTGGCGATGCCGGCCGCGGCGTCGGCAAGGACGCTGGTCCGGGGCCGGTCACCGGCGGCGACGTCGCGTACGCCCAGCACCGCGAGGGCGCCGGTCGCGAACAGCAGGGCCGCCAGGCCCAGCGCGGCGTGGATGCCGATGGCGGTCACGATCGCGGCGCCGGCGAGCGCCCCGAGGAGGGTCGCGGAGCGCTGCACGGCGGACATCAGGGCGTTGCCGCGCTCCAGCAGGCCGGCGGGGAGCAGCGCCGGGATCAACGACCGCATGGCCGGCCGGGACAGGGACTCGGCCACGCCGGAGAGCGCGGTGACGATGCCGAGCGCGGCCAGGGGCAGGTCGTCGAGGGCGAGCAGCGTGCCGAGGACGATGGCGGTGCGCATCAGATCGGCGGTGAACAGGATCCGGGGCCGGGAGACGCGGTCGGCGAGGATACCCCCGGCGAGCAGGCAGACCACCAGGGCGATCGCCCGGCCGGCGAGGATGACGGCGATGGTGCCGGCACCGGCCCCGCGCTGTACGGCGTACAGCGCGAACGCGACCGGCAGGATCTGGTCGGCGACGGCCCCGGCGGACTGGCTGGCCCATACCCGCAGGAACCGCGGGTGCTGACTCAGCTTCTGCGCGGCGGCGGTGGCGGGGCTGGTGGGCGCGCTCATGGCGTGCGGCGCGCCCGGCGGTGGCCGGTGGCCGGCACGCCGACGACGGACGCCGGGCCGGCTGCGTGGCCGGGCGGGGCCCCGCGGCTGCCGGTGCCGGGCGCCACGATGGGGACGCCGGTGCGGCCGGTCGGGCTCATCCGAGCTGCTCCGGGCTGGCGGCGGGGTCGGCCGGTGACCGGTGGGAGCTGGCGGCCAGGCGGAACGGCGGTGGATACCCCGGCCCGGTGGGACCGGTGCCGTCGTCGGGTGCGGGATTGCCGGCGGAGAGCAGGTAGGTGGCGAACTCGTGGTCGGCATCCACGCCGAGCATCGCCTCGACGCCGCTGTCGTGGAACGCCACGGTCTGGAACGGCGCCAGGCCGAGCGCCGTGCAGGTCAGCGCGAAGGTCTGACCGTAGTGGCCGGCGTCGAACATCCACAGCCGGTAGGCCCGGGGGTGGCGGTACTTCCAGGACAGGCGGGCGGCGACGGTGGTGGTGAGGCAGGTGAAGGCCCCCTGGTAGGAGGGTTCCTGCTCGTACGCCAGGGCGGCGATGCGCTCGCGGTCGACGGTGGCGTCGAGGAGTTCGAGGCGGTGCACCTCGGGCGCGTAGTGGTAGAGGCCGGCCGGGACGCCGGTGACGTCGTAAACGGCCACGTAGCACTCGACCTCGTGCCGGCCACCGGCGGAGGCGCTGATGCGTCCCTGCTGCGGGCCGAACGCGCCGCCGTCGAGGAATCGCTGGGGCGCGAACGTGCAGGACAGGACGGTGGCGAGCGCGTCGATGCCGACCGGGGTGCCGGCGAACGCGCGGTGGGTGCGCCGGGCGGCGAAGACCTCCTCCACGGGCGTACGCAGCGGCAGGGCGCGTCGGGGAAGGTGCACGGCCGGGGCGTCCGGGTACCGCTTGAACGGCGCCGGAGGTGCGCCGTCGGCGGCGATCTGCGCGGCGGTGGCGTCGCGTTGCGGCGAATCCACGAGGTAGTTGGCGTCGCGGGCCTCGGTGTGCATGCGCGACGCGATCGGCCCCCAGTGCTGCCAGACGGGCGGGGTGCAGGCGTCGTCGGTGTCGGCGACGAGGATGCCGGCCTCGCGGAGCTTGTGGACCGCCTGGACGGCGGCGTCGGCGGCCTCGCCCCCGAACTGGGCGGCGACCTCGTCGACGTCGGTGAAGTCGTCGAGCCGCTGCAACAGGCTCAGCAGGTCGGGGGTGACCCGCAACCACCGGCGTTGACCGGGCAGGGCGACCATCAGCGCATCGCTGTCCCAGCGGCAGACGAGCTGGTCGCGGCGACGTACCCGCATTCCGGTGCCCTTTCCACGACGAAGCACGACGGACGGAGTGGTGCCGGACCCGCACGCGGGTCCGGCACCGGGCGCGTCAGACGGCGCCGTGGTTCAGCACAACTTCGTTCGTCTCGACGATCACGATGTCGAAGGCCATGGCTTGTACCTCCTCTCCGGCGCGATGGGCTCGGTGCACCCCTGGACGGGACCGTCCCCGCTGCATCCGGGACGGGCGTTCGGGGGAACCTGGGTGCCGCGGATACGCAGTCAGGATGCGGATCGGTCGGGCGGACGAGGCGGGAAAGTCGACTGCGGCGAGCGTTCGGGACCCCGAAAGAGAAATTCGGAGACATTTCCCGAGCGGTACGCCGTCATGACAACTCCCCTCATCCGTTCCCGCTTGCGGCAATAGAGAAGGTAGCGAATGCGTCGACCCCCTGCCAAGGGGTCGGCGGTCTTTCTCGGGCCGTCTTACAGCGAGAGTCAATGGAGATGCGAGGCGACCGCCAGGGCCGGCGACGGCCGGGGCGCCGGGTGCCTGGTCGCCGCCACGACGGGGCGGCTGAGTCGGCGGTCAGGGTGCCGGGAGCTGGCGTGCCGGCCAGCGGCTCGGCGCGGGCGTTCGCGCAGGTGGAGCCCTTGTATCGGCCGACCCCGCACCCGCTGGCGAGCGCTCGCCGGGCGTCCCGGGTGGTGGTGGCCGGCCCTTGGCCGGGTTCGGCGCGCCACCGCGCAGACGGGTGGTCCGGTGCTCCTCAGCGGCGTTGGGGCTAATCGGGTGTCCCCGGACAGGCAATGTCGTCGGGCGGTGAGGAATTCCCTCCCGATGGGTCGCGGGTGGGGAATTCGTGCGCGTGCTGGTGTATCGCCTCGGCGGGCCTTGGCCATTGGTCTCCAGGCATTCCTGCCCGCGACTCTGCGGCCGGTCAACGCATTCGGATGCGTCAAAGCCTCAGGGGCGGCCGATTAGCCGGCCCGCCAGCCCGCCGACGCGCCGACGCCGGCCGACCTGGCACGGGTACCAGGTCGGCCGGCGTCGCTGTCGCGCGAGGAGAGGAGGGTCAGACGGCCCCGACGGCCACCGGCTCGGCGGCGGGGGCCGGAGGGGGAACCGGCGCGGCAACGGCGACGGGAGCCACCGCCTCCTCGGGCAGGTACCTGCCGAGCTTGCGGATCCGCCTGGCGTTGTTGACCAGGACGTCGATCGGCGGCAGGTCGGTGTCGAGCCGTACGGCCGTCGGGTTGGCGGCGGCGTGGTGGATGTTGCTCAGCAGCGTGTGGAACGACCGCGGGAACAGCGAGCGTACGAACTTGGACTGCTGCCGGCCGCGCTTGATGCTGGTGATCGGCTTCGACCAGTCGATCTGACTGGGCCGGAACCGGTGCTGCCGCATCAGTTCGCGCCGGAACTCCTGCCACGACACCAGCTTCAGGTCGAACCGCTCGGCGATCTCGCGGGTGGTCGCCGGAGTCACCGGGTAGCTGATCGGCCGCGGCGTTTCCGACAACGCGTTGTCCACGACCGACCGGGCCAGCACGTCGCCGGCGACGATCGGGCTGGTGACCTCCGAGTCCCAGATCAGGCCCAGCTGGAGCATGTGCGAGATCATGTTCCAGAACGAGTACTCCATGCCGGGGTCCTTGAACCCGGTGGGCGCGCCGCCCAACGCGAACGGCGCCTGGTAGATGTGGATGGGCACGCCGTCACGGTTCGCCCGCAGGCTGAGGTGCTTGACGACCCACTTCATCCTGCTGTAGCCGGTGTAGAAGAAGCTGTTGCGGTAGAAGTCGCGCCGCTGCTGGTAGACCTCGCTGCCGACCGAGCCGATGACGTGCAGCGTCTTGAACCGCTCCTGCAGGCAGAACTCCGCGAGCCGGAGCGTCGGCAGGACCTTCTCCTCGCGGTACCGGGCGTAGGGGTAGTCGTGGGTCGTCGCCCCCGCGGCGTCGATGACCACGTCGACCTCGGTGAGCAGCTCGTGGTGGGCGGCGGGGTCGAGCCCCATCGCCGGCTCCAGGTAGCTGCCCTCCAGGACCGACAGCTTCCCGGTGTCGGGCAGCTCCATCTTGTACTTGCGCAGCTGCCGGGCGATGCGGTCCTCGCCGGACTTGTCGCCCTTGCGGCGCACCAGGGCGTAGACCGTCGCCACCCGGGCGTCGCCGAGGAGCTCACGCAGCATGTGCATGCCGACGTATCCGTTCGCGCCCAGCAGGAGCACGTTCTTCGGCTCGTCGGCGCCGCGTCGGGGAAGACGGCCCGCTACCGCTCGCGGGTCCTCCGAGTAGCCGAGCGAGATCCGGTTGGGGCTGCCTGTCGACAGCGCGATCCGGTCGCTGTTGTGGCGCAGGAAAATGTGCATCGATCCGCCTTTGCACGAAGGGTGGGTGTTGGGGGCCGGACGGGGACCGCGTCGGCTGTCAGGCCACGCGCCGGTCGAGGTGCTGCCAGAACCTCTCGCGCAGCTCCCGCCGGAGGAGTTTTCCGCTGGGGTTGCGGGGCAACTGGTCGACGAACTCGAAGCTCGCCGGGATCTTGAAGTCGGCGATCCGCCCCCGCAGGAACGGGGTGAGATCGCGGGCGGTCGCGGGCTGGTCGGGGTGGGTCACCACGAAGCAGTGCACGACCTCGCCCCAGTGCTCGTGCGGCACGGCGACGGCGGCGGCCTCGACCACCCCCGGGTACGCGCAGACCGCGTTCTCGATCTCCGCCGGGTAGACGTTCTCGCCGGCCACGATGATCGTGTCCTTGATCCGGTCGCGTACGAAGAGGAAGCCCTCGTCGTCGAGGTAGCCAGCGTCGCCGGTGTGCAGCCAGCCGTCGACCAGGGTCGCGGCGGTGGCTTCGGGCAGGCCCCGGTACTCGATCATCCGCGCCGGGGTCGACAGGCAGATCTCGCCGACCTCGAACGGCGGCAGCACGCGGCCCGTACCATCGATGATCTTCACGGCGAAGCCCGGGTACGGCCGGCCGGCCGCCTGCATGCGCGGCCCGCCGACGACGTGCTCCGACGGCGGCAGGCAGACGGCGGTGTTGCCGCTCTCGGACAGGCCGTAGATCTGCGCGAACTCGCAGTCGAACATCTCGATGCTGCGGCCGAGCAACGCCTCGGAGATCGGCGACCCGCCGTAGACGATCTTCCGCAGCGAGACGAAGTCCTCCCGCTTCGGCCGGGGCGGCGCGAGCATCATCTGCAACTGGGCCGGCACGACACACGCCGTGGTGACGCCGTGGCGGCGGATGAGGCGGACCGCCTCGTGCCCGGCGAACACCCGGACCGACACGTTGGTGATGCCGGCGCTGAACCCCTGGATCGACCACCAGAGTCCACCGATGTGAAACCCCGGGATGCCGATCAGGCTCACGTCGTCCGGCCGCCAGTCGATCCAGTCCAGGCCCTCGGAGGCGAGCGCGTCCCGCACCGCGAAGAAGCTGCGGTGGGCCAGCACGACACCCTTGGGGTTGCCGGTCGTGCCGCTGGTGTACACCTGGGCCAGGGGTTGCTCCTCGGTCCAGGACGGGTCCAGGTCGGCGTCCTCGTCGGCCTGCCAACCGGTGAAGCCGGCCAGCGACACGACCTCGCGCAGCTCGGGCAGGTCCGGCCGCAGCGCGTCGACGGTGTCCAGGAGATCCTCGTCGCAGAAGAGGACCGTGCTGCCGGAGTCGCGCATGATGTGCCGGATCTCGCCGGCGCGCAGCCGCCAGTTGATGGGGACCAGCACGGTGCCGGTCTTGGCACAGGCGAACAGGACGTCGTAGTAGTGCTCGGACTCCTTGCCCAGGTAGGCGACGCGGTGCCCGGCCGTGACCCCGGCGCGCCGCAGGGCGTGCGCCGTCCGGTTGCTCGACCGGTGCAGCTGCGCGTAGCTGACCGTACGGTCCTCGCAGTGCACCGCCGGATGGTCGGGCCGCTGCCCGGCGTGGAAGGCGACGACGTCGTGCACCGTGCGCAACTGCGGGTGGTACGCCGTCATCGGGCCGTCCCGTCCGGGACCGCCAGCGTCTCCTCGAGGTACTGCACGATCGCCGGGCCGGACGCGAGGGCCGGCAGCAGGTTCGGGTCGATCTCGATGCCGAACGCGTTCTCGAGCGCCATCATGAGCTGGATCTGGCGCAGCGAGGTCCAGCCCGGGACGGTGTCCGGGTCCAGGCGCTCGGGCAGCTCGTCCGGTGCGACACCGAACACCGAGCCGACGACCTCGCGGACGCGGGTCTCCAACATTGCTACTCCTTGGGTGTCGCGCCGGGGCCCTGCCCCGGGGTGAAGAAACGTCGCGTGATCCGGGAGATGGTGCGGAAGTCGTCCGTGCTCACCTCGTCGAGGGAGATCTCCGTGCCCAGCTCCGCCTCGATCAGGTAGAGCAGCTCGACGAAGTGCATCGAGTTCAGGACGCCCGTGTCCACGAGGTCGTCGTCGAGCCCGACCGAGTCGATGTCCGGACATCTGGCGCGCAGGAACGTGGTGAGGAACTCCGGAACGGTCTCGGTCGTACTCATGACCCCTCCTGGGGGCGTGTCGGTGCGGGGAGGATCTTCGTGGTGAGCCGGGCAGCCGACGGTTCGTCGGCGCACCGGTGTTCGGCCACGGCCCGTCCCGTGGAGAGGCCCGTCGGGATGAGCCGGTTGGTGCGCAGCGCGACGGCCGGATCGCGCAGCAGCGGGTTGGTGTCGCGCACGGTGGCGGAGAACAGCGCGAAGACCGGGTCGATGACCTTGGTCGCCCCGTCGGCGTCCTCGACCTCGACCCAGGCGTGGACCAGGTCGAGCATGCCGACGACCCAGCCGATCCGGGTGACCGCCGGGATGCCGGCCCGGTGGCAGAGCTGGGCCAGGTACCGGCTCGCCGAGTCGCAGCTCGCCACGCCGTGCGTGGTCACCAGGTCCACGTCGTTCTGCAGGGCCTCGGGCAGCTTGACCCAGCGCAGGTCCATGGCGGCGAACTCGGCGGCGATCGCCCGCAGCTCCGGGGAGCGCAGCTCGGCCCGCTCGCCCGTCGTGTGGACGGTGGCGGTGACGGCGAGCTGCGACGCCGTACGGGTGACGGTGTCGCCGCGCTCGGCGCTCGGTCCGGCGCCGCCGTCGGCGGGTTCGACCGTCAGGTCGTGCACCGCGCCGCCGCAGCGTTCGGGGCGCGGCAACGCCAGCGTGCTGGTCGGCTGCGGGCCGCACGCGTCGGCGGCACACGCGATCCGCAGCGCGAACCGGGAGGCGCGGGGCGCGAGCAGCTCCTCGGTCGACGAGCGCATCCACCGCAGCGAGTAGGCGAAGGCCTGCTCCGGCACGGTCGTGCCGGTGCCCGAGTACAGCGCCAGGTTGAACAGGTCGCGCGAGTCGAAACGCTCCTCGCCCGGGTCACCACTGGCGGGCAGCCCGCGGTCGAGCAACGTGGAGAGCGTGTGGTCGTCGCAGCCGAGGACCTGTCTCGCCGAGGCGCGGTCGACGTCGCCGAGCCGGTGCTCCGGCGGGACCGCGAAGAGCGTGTCCAGCCCCCGGGCCAGTCCGGGGGCCGTCATGACCGCCCCGGGTTGTCGCGCCACATCGTCTTGATGACGCTTCCGGTGCTCAGCACGTACTCGTCCACGGACGTCCAGCCGAGCATCTCGTTGATCTGCACCTGCTCCGGGCCGGCCGAGGTCTCCAGGTAGCCCGGCAGGCCGAGGGCCTCGGCCCGCGCCTGGCCGGCGCGCATCAGGACGTAGCCGACGCCGACGGAGTCGACCCGCCGGCCGAGCACCGCGAACCACACGTGCGGGCTGCTGGGGCGCATCCGGTCGAGCGCGTTGGAGATCCGCACCGCCTCCATCACGGCCCGCGGCCCGGCCAGCAGGCACGCCACCGAGCGCAGCGCCCACCCCCACCACGGCGTCGTGCGCTCGTCGCCGTAGAGGACGAGGATCCCGTCGAGCCGGTCGGCCCGGTACGCGGCGAGGGTGATGCCCGAGCTCATCAGCTGGGCGATCACCAGCTCGGCCAGGTACAGCGCGGTCAGCGCGGACATGCGCTGCCACCGGGGGAGCGAGCCGGCGGCGGCCCAGATGGCGCCGTTCTCGTACGCCTGGGCGAGCAGCCGGGAGCCCGCCCACAGCTGTCGCCACCCGAGGTCCCGGACCTCGAGCCTGGGCTCCGGGCGCGCGATTGTTCGACTGTTCACATTTCACCCCACGTCCAGACGGGAGCCCGCTGACCTGGGTGAATTTAATGGTCTTGGGTAATCGGCCAGTAATAACAAGATCCCTCCGACGGTGTGCGCCGTTGCGGCGACCTCGGGGGCCGTCGCGCGACGCCGGCCTCGTCGCCCACGAGGACCGCGCGCCTCGCCGGGCTGCTCCCTTCCCCGGGTCGGGTCCGGATGCGAGACTGAGTCGTGTCGCGTGACGACCTCGGGAGCCCGCCGGAGCACCACCGCGCCGAGCCGGTGCCGGCGTGATCAGCGGCCACTGGGAGGTCGTCGTGGTCGGCGGCCGGATCGCCGGAGCGTGCACCGCCTGGGCCCTCGCGCCGTACGCGGAGCGGGTCCTCGTCCTCGACGCCTCGCGGCCCACCGCGTTCTGGCCGCAGCAGTCCACCTGGGACCGCTCCGGCAACCTCGCCTGGGCCGAGCTCGGTCTACTGGAGACGGTCCTGGCCTGCGGCGCCCCGCGCACTTACGGCGACACCCAGCGCATCGGCGAGGACGTGGTCGAGCGGGTCTACCCGCGCGAGGACGCCCACTCGTTCCGGATGAGCGTGCCCCGCGAGGTGCTGGACCCGGCGCTGCTGGCCGCGGCGCGCGGCCGGGGCAACGTCACCGTGCGGCGCCCGGCCCGGGTGCGGGACCTCACAGTCGACGCGGGCAGGGTGCGCGGCGTGACCGTCCGGCACGGTGCCGTCGACAGCGAGGTCACCTGCGACCTGCTGGTGCTGGCGGACGGCCGGCTGTCGCGCAACGCGGAGCGCGTGGGGGCGGACGCCTACCGGGTGGTCGAGTCACCGTGGTTCGCGCTGCTGGCCTACTACGAGAACCTGCCGCTGCCCACCGACCGCTCCTACTTCTCGTTGCAGGACCGCAGCGTCCTCATCTCGACGCCCTGCGGCGACAAGCAGTGGTGCGTCGCGGTGGACCTGCACCAGAGCCTGATCGACGAGACCGGCCGGCACCCGGCGCGCTCGTACGAGCGGATGGTGCGCGACGACCCGTATCTCGGCCCGGCCGTCGCCGTCGGGCGCCGCACCACCTCGATCGGCGGCGCCGGGCGGATGCGCATGCTGCGCCGGCCGATGAGCGGGCCCGGCTGGTGCCTGGTCGGCGACGCCGGCTACCACCTGGACCCGGTCACCGCCCAGGGCACCCGGGCCGCCGTGGTCACGGCCCGGATCCTGCGGGACCGCGTCGCGGGCGCCGGCCGCGTCGCGGGCGCGGACCTGACCGGCCTGACCGGCGAACGCGACGCCGCCCTCGACGACGACTGGGACTACACGGAGCAGATCGTGCGCGGCTGACCGACGCCACCACCGGCCCACGCCCACCACCGGCCGCGCCGCCACCGGCCGACGCCCTCCACCGGTCGACGCGCCCTCCACCGGCCGGCGAGCGGATCCGCCGCCGAGTCAGCGCGGGGTCGGCCCGACCGGCTACGCCACCGGCCGGCTGCCGTTGATGGTCACCCGCTGGCCGTAGCGGGAGTGCGGGTAGTAGTCCCAGACGGCGTGGTGCTGGGTGCAGCGGTTGTCCCAGAACACCAGCGTGTTCGGCGTCCAGCGCACCCGGCAGTTCAGGATCGGCTGCTGAGCGACCCAGCCGAAGAGCATGTCCAGCAGCGCCCGGCTCTCGTGGCGGGAGAGCTGCACGATGTGCGAGGTGAAGCCGGCGTTGACGAAGAGCAGCTTGCGGCCGGTCTCCGGGTGGCGTACGACGACCGGGTGCTCGCTCTTCGGCACGACGTACTCCGGCGGCGGGGTGTGGCCCTGCCACGGGATCAGGCCGTCGTGGATCGCGGTCAGCCCGTCGAGGAAGGCCCGCATCGGCGGGGAGAGCATCTCGTACGCCAGGTGCATGTTCGCCCAGAGGGTGTCGCCGCCGACGCCGATCTCCGGCGTCCTGGTGACGTAGAGCATCGAGCCCAGCGACGGCTCGGCCTCGGCGGTGCCGTCGGTGTGCCAGTCCTCGCCGGCCACGAACCGCGAGTCCCGGCCGGCGCTGATCTCGAGGACGGCGGGGTCGCCGCCGTCGAGGTCGGCGAGGGGCTGCCGGCGCAACTCGCCGAACAGGCCGGCGAAGCGCTTGTGGTCCTCGGCGGAGAGCACCTGGTCGCGGAAGACCAGCACATGGTGGGCGAGGAAGGCGCGCCTGACCTCGGCCAGTTGCCCGTCCGACAGCTCGGTGGCGAGGTCGAGGCCGGAGACCTCCGCGCCGATGACCGGAGAGATCGGTCGGACGGTGATGGTGTCGTAGCGCTCCGGCGGGCGGGTCGTCGCCCGCTCGACGGCGGCAAGGACGTGCTCTTCCATTCGTTCCCTCCTGGGTTCGGTGTCACAGCCCCCGGGCCAGCAGGTCGGCCACGATCAGCCGGCCGAAGGCGAGGTTGCCGTGGATCGGGTCGTCCGGCTCGCAGAACGCGGCCCGCTGCCGGCCCGCGCCGTCGGTGACCCGGGCCCGCAGGTCCACGATCTCCACGCCGAGCGCGACGAGCGCGCGGCGGACCGTCTCCTGGGCCGCCATGAACACCAGCGGGTCGGACATTCCCGGCACCCGCTGTGGCGGCAGCACCGCGAGGACGCGCAGCCCCAGGTCGAGGGCGTGGCGGTAGAAGGCCAGCGCGTCGCGGGCCATGGCGCGCACGATGTCGTCGAAGAGCCCGCCGGCGAGGAAGCCCGCCGGGAAGGCGCCGTCGCCCGCCCGGTAGATCCGCCAGTTCTCGGTGGTGGCGAAGAAGTGGGCGCTGAGCCCGAACGTCGAGACCAGCGGGACGGCGAGCTGCCCGACGTCGGCCACGCCCAGCTCGGCCAGGAAGCCGCGGTGGCGTTCCTGCACGGCGGCGTCCCGGAACACCAGGCCGTCGTCGCGGACGTCGAAGAAGCCGACGTTGAAGTCGCGCCCCGAGCCGACCGGCCCGCCGACGAAGGGCACCCCGGCCGCCGTGGCCGCGCGGGCGATCGGCCCGGCGTGCGAGTCGCCCAGCAACAGGAACCTAGCCGGCGCGGTAGTGGTCGAGGACGGCGTCGTCACAGTAGAGGTCACCTCCGTCGGCGGCGTCGGCGCGAGCGTCGGACGCCGTGGCGGTCGGACCCGCCGACCTGTCGCGTTCGAGGGCGTCGAAGAAGTGGCGCATGACGAAGGCGACCCCCGTCGGCGTCACGGCGCGCAGGTTCGGCGCGAAGAAGACCCCCCGGAACGGGAAACTGGTGATCAGCTCGTACGAGGGGAAGTAGTCGACGTGCTCGTGCTCCTGGGCCAGCTGGCCCGCCGCGGCCCGCAGCACCGACTTGGAGTACGTGGTGGCGGTCAACGCGTGCGCCCCGGTCGCCGTCGCGGTGAGCGGCACCGGCGACACGGTCAGCAGGACGGTCAGCCGGGGGTTGGCGGCGCGCAGCAGCGCGACGACGGCGGCGAGGTCCCGGTGCACCTCGGCCACGGTGAAGTTGTGGAAGACGTGCCGCCCGGCGTCGAAGGTGCCCCGGACGGTGCCGGGGCAGACCGGGTGGACGGTGCCGGTGACCGTGTCGCGCCAGGCCTCGGTCAGGCCGAGGGTGAAGATGAGACAGCCCGCCTCGGCGACCGCCCCCCGCATCGCCGCCAGGGTGGACCGGCGGGCGGCCAGGGTCGCCTCCGCCGAGTCGTACCCGTCGGGTTCGACCGACGGGCGGTACGGGTCGAAGAACCGGTCGCCCTCGCGCCAGACCTCGTCGGGCCCGGGGTCGTCCGTCAGCGCCCAGGTCAGCCACTGCCGCAGGGTGGCGGCGGTGTAGATGGTGCCCGTGCGGAAGGAGAACGCGCCGTAGTGGCGGGCCCGGCGCTCGGCCTCGGTCAGCCCCGGCGGGGGCAGCTCGACCTCATGCCAGTTCATCCCCTCGTCGCGCAGGGCGGGACCGAGGTGGCGGGCGAAGCAGGAACCGGCGGTGAGGACCGGATCGTCCGGGTCGAGGCCGAACTTCGGCGTCCACACCTCGCCGATGTCCCGCATCTCCGGCTCGGCCACGGCGGTGCGCCAGAACGACCGCGACGGCAACGACTGGTACGGATTCATCGCGCCGCCCTCGGGTCGCTGGCCAACTCCGCCTCGTTGATGGCCCCGGCCACCATGTCCACGTGCGGCGCCTCGACGATGCCGTAGTGGGTGGTGTCGACGAGGTGCCAGGCGAGCCCGGTCAGGTGCCCCCGCCACGTGCGGGCCTGCTCCTGGGGCGCGCCGAGCGCCGGCAGCCCGGCCGTCGGGCGGCCCGCGAGCCAGAGCCGCCCGGGCGTCCCGGCCAGCCGGGGCAGGGTGTGCTGGGCCATGCTCGCCAGGTTGGCCCGGCAGCAGCGCGCCAGCGCGTCCGCGTACGCCGTCGCCGCGGTGTTCGCGCCGGTCGCCGCCCCCAGCTCGTGGGCGAAGAGCGCGGCGAGCCGCTCCTCGTCGTACGCCTCGAAGGCCGGCGCGGCGTCCGGCGGCGGCGGGTCGAGCAGGTACAGCTCGTCCGCCGGCTGGCCGGCCGCCTCGGCCTCCGCCGCCATCCCGAGCGCCACCCAGGCGCCGAACGACCACCCGGCGAGCCGCCAGCGCCACTCGTCGCGGGGGAAGCGGTCCCGCAGCGCGGCGTGGTAGCGCGCGGCCCGCTCCGCCAGCGACCAGGCCGGCTGCCCGGGGCTCACCAGCGCGGGATCGGCGATGACGCAGACCGTGAGCTCCGGATCGAGCGCCGACACCAGCGGCCGGTACGCCTGGACGTCGCCGCCGACCGGATGGACCAGGCAGAGCACCGCACGCCCCCGGCCCGCCTGCCAGACCTCCACCGCCACGGCGGGGTCGGCGGGGTCGGCGGCGCGGACCGGCTCGCCGAGGAGCCTCAGCACCTCGGCCAGGCTCACCCGGTGGCTCAGCTGGGACAGGCCGAGGCTGACGCCGAAGCGCTCCTTGACCCGGTCGATCAGGTCCAGCAGCAGCAGCGAGTCGGCCCCCAGGTCGTAGAGGGACGCGGCCGGGTCGAGCGCGTCGACGCCCAGCCAGTCGCAGAGCCACTCGCCGACCTGCTCGGCGGCCGACCGGGGCAGTACGGCGGGTGTCGCGTCCGCCGGGCCGGCCAGTGGCGCGTAGAACTCCCGCGCCCGGTCCAGCGCGGTGGTGCAGACGAGCAGCTGCGGCAGCCGCAGCCGCAGGGCCTGCGCGAAGAGCCGGCGCCCCTCGTCCACGGAGAGGCCGACCGCCAGGTGCGCCCGGTGCCGGGCGTCGGTGGGCAGGGCGTCCCGGGCCAGGCCCACCTCGCTCCAGACGTCCCAGCCCATAGAGATCCGCAGCGTGGTGTCGGCCCCGTCCGCCCGGTGCCGGGCGAAGCCGTCGAGCAGCCCGTTGGTGGCGGCGTAGTCGAGCTGGCCGACGCCGCCGAGCTGCGCCGACATCGACGAGCAGTAGACGACGAACGACGGCCGGTGGCGCGCGACCAGCCGCTCCACGAGCAGCGCGCCGTGCGTCCTGCCGGCCGTGGCCCGCCGCATCGCGGCCGCGTCCCGCCGGCCGATCAGCCCGCCGGCCGCGATCCCCGCGGCGTGGACCACCCCGTCGACCCGTCGGGTCCGGGCGTCGAGCCGGGCCAGCAGTTCGTCGGGTCCGGCCTCGGCCAGGTCGCCCTCGACGAGGTCGACGCGGTCGGCCCAGCGCGCCAACCCGGCCGGCAGCGGCCCGCGCCGCGCCAGCAGGACCACCCGGCAGTCGCCCTGCTCCAGCAGCCAGGCGGCGATGCTCCGCCCGATGCCGCCGGTGCCGCCGAGGACCACGTACACGGCCGGTCCGGCCGGCAGCGCGCGCGTGGCGGGCACCGCCGGCAGCGGATGCGTGGCCGGCGCGGCCGGCGGGCGGACCGGCAGCAGCGCCTGCTCCCACCAGTAACTCCCGCGCAGCGCGAGTCGGCGGGGTGGTGTCTCCTCCGCCAGCAGCGCCGCGAGCGCCGGCGCCCAGTCGGCCGGATCGGGGCCCGGCAGGTCCACCCAGTGGCTCGCGACGTCGCCCTCCTGGGGTGCGACCTCGCAGACCCCGGCGAGCAGGCCCAGCTCCGGCCGGCGTACGTCGTCGTGCACGGGTTGCGCCTGCTGCGACAGCCACCAGGCCCGCAGCCGGGGCCGGCGGGGCAGCGCGGCGACGGCTGCCAGCAGCGCCGCCGGGGTGTCGACGCAGGCCCGGTACGAGTGGGCGAGCGCGTCCGCGCCGACCGGCCCGTCGACGGCCAGCGGCAGCGCGTGGAGCCAGTCGACACCGCCGTGCCCGGGCGCGGCCGGCGAGCCGGCGTCGGCACCGGTCAGCGCGTCGAGCAGTCGGCCCAGCGACCCGGGATCGGCCGGGTCGGCCTGGTAGCTGTCCGGTCCGAGCCGGGCGAAGCCGTCCGCGGCGGTGACGGCGACCACCCGGGCGTGGGACGCCGCGAAGGCGCGGAGCGCGGCCGGCGGCGGTGGTTCCGCGGCCATGACCACGAGCGTCTCCGGGCGGCGGGCACCGGGGTCGGCCCCCGCGTGCCGCCAGCGCACCCAGTGCGGCTGGTGCAACCACTCGGCCTCGGGCAGCCGCGCCGGCCACGGCTGATCGGCTGGCGCCGCCCCGGCAGCCGCCGGCACCCCGGGCGACGCCGCCCCGGGCGACGCCACCCCGGCTGACGCCGCCCCGGCTGACGCCGCCCCGGTGGGCGGTGCCGTCCCGGCCGGCGGTGCCGACCCGGCCGGCGGGGCGGCGCGGGCGAACTCGTGGTCGACGAGAACGAACGCCGGCGGGGGGAAGTCCCAGGGCGGCTGCGCCGGCCCGGCCGGCCACCGGACCGGCCGACCGGCCAGCCAGGCGGCGACGAGGTCGGCCGCCGGTGGCGTACCGGCCGGGCCGGTGACCGCGACGGGCGCCGCCTCGACGGGGGTGACCTCGACGGCGGTCGCGGTGCGCAGCCAGGCCACGGCGGCGGCCGCGTCGGCGCAGACGGCCGCCGCCCGCCACCGGCCCGGCGTGCGGCCCGCCTGGAGGTGGCGCAGCACCCGGTGGTAGGCCTCGGGCCGGGCCGCCAGGTAGTCGGCGATGCGGTCGGCGTCGGCGCGCAGGCCGGCCGCGCTGCCGCTGGCGAGCAGCACCACCGGTACGCCGGGGCCCGGCGGAGTCTCCGGGCCGGCGCCGACCGGACCGACCGCCTCGCAGACCAGGTGGGCGTTGGTGCCGCCGATGCCGAAGCTGCTCACCCCCGCCACGCGTGGCCGGTCGACGGGCCAGGGCCGGGCCTTCGTGGGGACGTGGAACGGGGCCGGATCGGGGCCCAGCCGTGGATTGAGGCGACGGAAGTCGACGTTCGGCGGGATCAGCCCGTGGTGCACGGCCAGCACGGCGCGGACCAGACCGACCACCCCGGCCGCCGCGCCGAGATGACCGATCTGGCTCTTCACCGAGGCCAGCGCGACGCGACCGGACCCGGCCAGGTCGAACGCCTGGCGTAGCGCCGCCACCTCCACCGGATCGCCCAGCTCCGTGCCGGTGCCGTGCGCCTCCACGTAGCCCACGTCGCCGCTGGTACGCCCGCTGCGGCGCAGCGCGGTACGGATCACCTCACGCTGGCCGGCGACCGACGGCGCGGCGTAACCGATCTTCTCCGCGCCGTCGTTGTTGACGGCCGACCCGGTGATCACGGCGTAGACGGTGTCGCCGTCGCGCCGGGCCAGCCGCAGGGGCTTGAGCACGACCACGCCCACCCCGCTGGCGCCGACGGTGCCGCTGGCGTCGTCGCTGAACGGCCGGCAGTGCCCGTCGGGGGAGAAGATGTGCTGCGGCTGGTAGCGGTAGCCGGCCGTCAGCAGCGGGTCCACCAGCACGCCGCCGACCAGCATCACGTCGCTGTCGCCCTGGCGCAGCAGCCCGGCCGCGACGTGGACCGCCACCAGCGAGCTGGCGCAGGCCGCCTGCACGGTGAAGGCCGGACCGGTCAGCCGCAGGTGGTAGGCGACCTTCGTGGCCAGGAAGTCCTTCTCGTGGTGCAGCGCCAACTGGAATGAGTCCGGCAGCCGCGCCGGATCGGCTTCGCGCAGCATCGTCTGGAAGTACGTGTTCTCGCCGCAGCTGGCGAGCAGGCCGACCCGCTGCCCGGCGGGATCGGCGATGCCGGCGTGCGCCAACGCCTCGACGCAGCTCATCAGCAGGTGCCGCTGCTGCGGATCCATCAGCCGCGCCTCCTGGCGGCTGATGCCGAAGTGCCCCAGGTCGAACCCGAGCACCCCGGCCAGCTGGCTGCGGGCGCCGACCAGGCCGTCGGCGGCGTCGAAGTGCTCGATGCCCCGGTCGCCGGCCTCCACCATCGCCCAGAAGGCGGCCAGGTCGGCCGCGCCGGGCAGCCGGACGGCCATCCCGACCACGGCGACCGGCTCGTCCGCCGGGCCGGCGACG
>NZ_WAAS01000120.1:0-19179 GCF_008806585.1 Micromonospora sp. AMSO12t | reverse complement strand
GGCAGGGCCGAGGCGGAGCGGGACCCGCGCCGGCCAACGACGCCATGGCGGACGCACTGCGCCGGGCCGGACTGGCCTGACACGGCCCGGACCGGACTCGCCTGACACGGCCCGGGCCGTACTGGCCGGACACAGCCCGGGCCGCACTGGCCGGACACAGCCCGGGCCGCACTTTCCCGACACGGCCCGGGCCGCCCGGACGGAGCGACGGCGGCATGTAGGGCCAGGCCGGCCGGATTCCAGGGCGGCACGGGACGCACGCACGACGCTGTCGAGCTGATGTCGTAGACGATTCAACGACGGTTCAGGCAACCGCCTGATGTCGCAAACGACTCAGCTCGACAGCGTCACGCCGACCTCTCACCCGCAGACCCACCCACGACCACCAGCGCCCGTCGTCGCAAACGACTCAGCTCGACAGCGTCCCGCCGACCTCTCACCCGCGGACCCACCCACGACCGCCAGCGCCCGTCGTCGCAAACGACTCAGCTCGACAGCGTCGTGCCGACCTAATCGCCCGCGGACCTGCTCACGGCCATCAGCGCCCGGCGTGCGCGCCCTGTCGACCGGCCGGACCGGCGACAGGGCGCGGTGGTGCTTTCCGGTGACGGGCGGTGGGGCGTACCGTCGCGGTCGTGGATCGGGGCGACGGCCTGGAGTGGCGGGAACGGCAGCGGCGGGCGGTGCGGGCGCACGCGGCGGCCGACGAGCGCCGGCGGGCGGCCGAGCACGCCGAGGCGGCGGAGCTGGTCGGTTGGTTCGTCGCCGAGGCGACCCGGCGCGGCCTGCCCACGGAACGACTCACGGCCCGGGGCCTCGACGGGCGCGGCAGCTACCGGACGGGGCTGCGCGGCTGGTACGTCGACCGGGCCCGCACCAGGGCCGTCGACGTCGACGGGCGGTTCCACCTGCTGACCGTGGCCGGCGGCCCGCGCGCCCTGCTGTTCGGGGCCGAGCCCCAGCCGAGTCCGCCGCCGCTCGTGGTCGGCGCGGGTGGTCGCGACGGCGAGTCGATCCCCCTGCGCACGCTACTGGTCCGCCGGCTCGAAGGCGGCGACGCGACGCCCTGAGCGTAGGCAGGCGGGAGCGCCGGACATCGGCAGTCGGGTGCGGTGACTTCGGCAGGCGGGTGCCGTGGCATCGGCAGGCGGGTGCGCCGACCATCAGCCGGCGGGTGGGTAGCGGCCCGCCGAGGGCGCGGGGCTAGCCGGTCCCTTGCGCATTCGCGGGCGGCGGCACCGGCCGGCGTCGGCCCACGTGCCGCCCCACCAGGGCCGCGACGCGGGTCGAGGGGCACGTCTTCGGCGTCGGGCCGCGTCCTGACGGGCCGTTGCGCGGTTGACCTGTCGGGATCGGCGGCGAGTGTCGCGATTTCGCACCGCTGGCGCGTTCATCCCTGTTAGAACGTGTTTGTCAACTGGTGCCCGACTCTGCCCCTGGAGGTCGAAGCCTTGCCTGGTTCCGTGGACACGCCTGGAAGCCTCGCGGAGCGGCCCCGACCGGAGGCCCTGAAGCGGGCGATCGACGTGCTGGCGGCCGCGGTGCTGCTGGTGCTGACCGCGCCACTGGTCCTCGTCGTGGCGGTGCTGGTGGCGGCGGGACTCGGTCGGCCGGTGCTGTTCCGGCAGCCCCGCGTGGGGCGGCACGGCCGGGTGTTCGAGCTGGTCAAGTTCCGCACCATGCTCCCGCCGGATCCGCTGCGGGGACGGGTGCGCGACGGGGACCGGCTGACGCCGCTGGGGCGCTTCCTGCGCTCCACCAGCCTGGACGAGCTGCCGACGCTGTGGAACGTGCTGCGCGGCGACATGAGCCTGGTCGGCCCCCGTCCCCTGCTCACCGAGTACCTGCCGCGCTACTCCCCCACCCAGGCCCGCCGGCACGAGGTCAGGCCGGGCGTCACCGGGCTGGCCCAGGTGCGTGGCCGCAACAGCCTGGGCTGGGAGGAGAAGCTGGACCTGGACGTCTGGTACGTCGACCACCGCAGCCTGCGGCTGGACCTGTCGATCCTCGCCGCGACCGTCCGCACCGTGCTGCGCCGCGAGGGGATCTCCGCGGCGGGCTCGGCCACGGCTCCCGAGTTCCTCGGCACGCCCCCGCCCGCCCCGGCAGTACCCGGACCGGACGCCACCCTCACCGTCCCCGCCGGAGGTGGCCGATGAGCGGGACCATCCACCTGTCCCCGCCCGACGTCGGGCCGCTGGAGGAGTCGTACGTCGTCGCGGCCCTGCGGTCCGGCTGGGTCGCGCCCGTCGGCCCGGACCTCGACGCGTTCGAGCGCGAGGTCGCCACGCGGGTGGGCACGCACGGGGCCGTCGCCGTGAGTTCCGGCACGGCCGCGCTGCACCTGGCGCTGCTCGGAGTGGGAGTCGGGCCCGGCGACGCCGTCATCGTGCCGACGCTGACGTTCGTGGCGAGCGCGAACGCGGTCCGCTACGCCGGTGCCAGGCCGGTCTTCGTCGACTGCGACCCGCACTCCGGGAACCTCGACGTGGCCCTCGTGGACGAGCTGATCCGGGCACTCGTCCTCCGGGGACAGCGCGTCGGCGCGGTCGTCCCCGTCGACCTCTTCGGCAGCTGCGCCGACCACACCGCGCTGGCCCCGGTCTGCGCGGCGGCGGGCGTACCGGTGGTCGAGGACGCCGCGGAGGCCCTCGGCGCGACCCATCACGGCCGGCCCGCCGGCTCCTTCGGGCAGGTGGGCATCCTCTCCTTCAACGGCAACAAGATCATGACCACCTCGGGCGGCGGGATGCTCGTCTCCGACGACGCGGCCCTGCTGGCCCGGGCCCGGTTCCTGTCGACCCAGGCCCGCGAGCCGACGCCGCACTACGAGCACCGCGAGACGGGCTACAACTACCGGCTGAGCAACCTGCTCGCCGCGTTGGGCCGCGCCCAGCTCGTCCGGCTGGACGGGATGATCGCCCGGCGCCGGCACCTGCGCGACCAGTACGCCAAGCTCTTCGCCCCGGTCCCGGGTGTGCGGCTGCTCGGCGTGGAGGACCCCGGCTCCAACTGCTGGCTGACCACCATCGCGGTCGACCCGCGGCGGGCCGGCTGGCGGGCCGCCGACCTGGCCGCCCACCTGGCGGGGCGGGACATCGAGACCCGCCCGGTCTGGAAGCCGATGCACCTGCAACCGGCGTACGCCGACGCCGAGTGCCTCGTCACCGGAGTGGCCGAGCGGCTGTTCGCCGACGGGCTGGCCCTGCCCAGCGGCAGCGCGATGAACGAGCGGCAGGTCGGCCTCGTCCTCGCCGCCGTCGACGAGTTCCTGGCGGCCCGTACGGGAGGGTCGACGGCGTGACGGTCCCGCTGGTGGTCGTCGGCTGCGGCGGGCACGGCCGGGAGGTCCTCACGATCGCGCGGGCGATGGACGTCGCCGCCGGCCGGCCACGCTGGCGCCTCCTCGGGTTCGTCGACGACCGGCCCTCCGAGGAGAACCTGAAGCGGGTGCAACGGCTCGACGTGCCCTATCTCGGCGGCGTCGCCTGGCTGCGCGACGCGCCCCCGGACGCGCACCACGTCATCGGCATCGGCGACCCGCGCGTCCGGCGGGCGGTCGCCGCCCGGGTCGAGGCGTACGGCACGCCGGCGGCGAGCCTCGTGCATCCGGCGGCGACGATCGGGCCGGACACGGTGCACGGCCCGGGCCTCGTCGCCTTCGCCGGGGCCCGGGTCACCACCAACGTCACGCTCGGCCGGCACGTGCACCTCAACCAGAACGCCACGGTCGGGCACGACTGCACCCTCGCCGACTTCGTCTCGGTCAATCCGCTGGCCGCCGTCTCGGGCGACTGCCACCTGGCGGAGGGGGTGCTGGTCGGCACGACGGCGGCCGTGTTGCAGGGCCTGCGGGTGGGCCGGGACAGCACCGTCGGGGCGGGCGCCTGCGTCGTCCGGGACGTGCCGGACGGTGTCGTGGTCAAGGGCGTGCCCGCCCGTTGACCCGACGAGCCCTCGGCCCCGCGGACGAAAAATCGGTCATCCAACCCGAAAGACGCCAAAAATCATGTTCGGGCATGTATCAACCTAAAGAGCCCTAAAGCTCCTTCCGCCCTGTGGCGGAAGCCCTCGGAGACGGACAGGGAGCACAGATGCCGCCCGAAACAGAGGCCACCCGACTCGGTGAACAGAGTTCACACCGGGCCAGGGCGCGTCGCCGCACAATCGGATTCCTCGCCACCGACAGCACCGCCTGGGTCGGTGGGTTCACCGCAGCGGTCTGGTTCCGTTACGAACTCGACCTGGCCTCCGGCCAGCTCGCGCGCGCCGCCACCTGCGGCATCCTCGCCGCCGTCGTGCACGTCGCCGTCGCGGCGGTCCGCCGGATCTACTCCGGACGCCACCCGCTGGGCAGCCTCCAGGAGGTGCAGGGGGTCGCGGGCACGGCGGCCACCACGGCCGCGATCATGCTGATCGGGCTGCTGCCGGCCGGCGTACGACCGGTGCCGGCGAGCACGCCGCTGGTCGGCGGCGCCCTGGCCCTGTTGTTCATGCTGACCGCCCGGTTCACCTACCGGCACCGCCGTGACCTGGCCATGCGGCCCGACGCCCGGTCCTCCAACCCCGTGCTGCTGTTCGGGCTCGGCGACGCCGGGCAGGGGCTGCTGCGGGCCATGCTCGGCGATCCGCGTGGACGCTACCGGCCCGTGGGCGCCCTCGACGACGACCCCGACAAGCGGGACCTACGCATCGGCGGCGTACGCGTGCTCGGTGGCCGTCAGGACGTGGCGGCGGCCGTACGGCGCACCGGCGCGACGACGGTGATCTTCTCCGTCGCCAACGCCGACGCCGCGCTGATCCGGCAGATCCGCGAGGCCACCCTCCGGACCGGGGCGACGTTCAAGGTGCTGCCTCCGGTCCGGGACCTCGTCGACCACCGGATCACCGTCACCGACGTCCGCGACGTGCAGATCGACGACCTGCTGGGCCGCCGGCAGGTGGTCGCCGACATGGCGCTGAGCGGCAACGGGCTCAGCGGTCGGCGGGTCCTGGTCACCGGAGCCGGCGGCTCCATCGGCTCGGAGCTGTGCCGGCAGCTGATGAAGGCGGACCCGGGCGAGCTGATGATGCTCGACCGCGACGAGTCGGCCCTGCACGGCCTCCAGATGTCGCTGGCCGGCCGCGCCCTGCTGGACGGCCCCGAGCTGATCCTCGCCGATCTCCGCGACGACGAGGGCATCCGGCGGATCATCCGCGAGCGCCGGCCGGACGTCATCTTCCACGCCGCCGCGCTCAAGCACCTCACGCTGCTCCAGCGGCACCCCGGCGAGGCGGTGAAGACGAACGTCTGGGGCACCCTCTCCGTGCTCGACGCGTGCCGCGACGTGGCCCGCTTCGTCAACATCTCCACCGACAAGGCAGCCGACCCGATCAGCGTCCTCGGCTACTCGAAGCGGATCACCGAGCGGCTGACCGCGCACGCCGCCTCCCGGTTCCCCGGCACCTTCCTCAGCGTCCGCTTCGGCAACGTGCTGAGCAGCCGTGGCTCGGTGGTGACCGCGTTCCAGCGGCAGATCGAGCTGGGCCACCCGCTGACCGTCACCCACCCGGAGGTGACCCGCTACCTGATGACGGTGCAGGAGGCGGTGCACCTGGTGTTGCAGGCCGCCGAGATCGGCCGCGACGGGGAGGCGCTGGTGCTGGACATGGGCGAGCCCGTCCGCATCGCCGACCTGGCCCGGCAGATGGCCGAGCAGGCGGAGAGCGGCGTGCCGATCGTCTACACCGGGCTGCGCCCCGGCGAGAAGCTGCACGAGGACCTGTTCGGCACCGGCGAGACCGACACCCGGCCGCTGCACCCGCTGGTGTCACATGTAGCGGTGCCGGCCCTGGACCCGATCGAGGTCAGCGGGCTCGACCCGTACGACGATCCGGAGAAGGTGGCCGCGCAGCTCGCCGCGCTCTGCGACCACCCGGTCGTGCCGGTCCCCCGCGCCTCGGTGCAGGTGCCGTTGTCCCGCTGACGCGCGCCACACGATGAGGGCCGGCGACCGGAGCTTCCGGTCGCCGGCCCTCGCGGTACGGGTCAGCGGCGGATGCCCGCCCAGTCGTGGTGCCGGCGGACGGTGGAGAGGATGAAGTCGACCACCCGGCGGGAGGTGTCCGGGACCCGGTAGTCGACGGGGCACGGCACCCCCTGGGCGGCGACCTGGGCCACGGTGACCTCGACCGCCTCCACGACGCCCTGCGGGTCGAGCCCGGTCATGATGATCCCGCCGGCGTCCAGCGCCTCGGGGCGCTCGATCGACTCGCGCAGCGTCACCGCGGGGAAGCCGAGGATCGCGGCCTCCTCGCTGATCGTGCCGCTGTCGGAGAGCGCGCAGAACGCCCTGGTCTGCAGGTGCACATAGTCGAAGAGGCCGAACGGCTCGTGGAACGCGATCCCGTCGAGGGCGGCGGCGTCCGGCGCCAGGGCCTCCAACCGCTTGCGGGTACGCGGGTGCGTGGAGACCAGCACCGGGTGCCCCCACCGGTCGCGGACGGCCCGGAGACAGTCGAGCAGGCGCTGGAGGCGGTCCGGCTGGTCCACGTTCTCCTCGCGGTGCGCACTGACCACGAAGTACCGGCCGGGTGCGAGGTCGAGCTGGCGCAGGACGCCCGACGCGGCGACGTCGGCGCGGTAGTGCTCCAGCACCTCCCGCATGGGCGAGCCGGTGTGCAGGATCCGGCGTGGGTGCAGCCCTTCGGCCAGCAGGTTGCGCCGCGCGTGCTCGGTGTAGACGAGGTTGAAGTCGGCGACGTGGTCGACGAGCCGCCGGTTGGTCTCCTCGGGGACGTTGAGGTCGAAGCAGCGGTTGCCGGCCTCCATGTGGTAGACCGGCACCCGCATCCGCCGGGCCATCAGCGCGGCGATGCAGCTGTTGGTGTCGCCGAGCACGAGCAGCGCGTCCGGTCGGGTCTCGGCGATCGCCGTCTCCATGCCGACCAGCACGCCGCCCAGCACCCGGCCGAGCGACGAGGTGTCCACCCGCAGGAAGCGGTCCGGCTCGCGCAGCCGCAGCTCCTTGAAGAAGACGTCGGAGAGGGTGCTGTCCCAGTTCTGCCCGGTGTGCACCAGCAGGTGGTCCACGGTGTCGTCGAGCCGGGCGATCACCCGGGACAGTCGGATGATCTCCGGTCGGGTGCCGACCACCGTCATGATCCGGGTCATGCCCGTCCTCTCTCTGCTGCCAGCTTGGTCATGATGTCCTCGAACTGGTCCACGCCCACCCGCAGCGACATGCGCTCCTGGTAGACCCGTCGGGCCCGGCGGCCCAGTTCCGCCCGGGCGTCCGCGGACTCGGCCGCCGCGACGGAGAAGCGCGCGGCGAGCGCACGCCAGTCCCCCGGCGGGGAGACGAGGCCGACCCCGGCCGAGCGGACCAGGGCCGCGGCGTCGCCGCCCACCGACGCGATCACGGGGCTGCCGCAGGCCAGCGCGGCCTGCAACTTCGACGGGATGCTGCCGCGCAGCGCGGGCAGGTCGCGCAGGCAGATCAGCTGCCAGTCGGCGGCGGCGTACAGCGCGGCCATCCGTTCGGCGGGCCGCCGGCCGACGAACCGCACGTTGTCGGCGCCGAGCTCCGCGGCGAGCCGGCGCGCGGCCTCCTCGCCGGCACCGGAGCCCACCAGCACCAGGTCGATCCGGTCGCGCACGACGGCCGCCGCCCGGATCGCGGTCTCGATCCCCTGCAGGAGGCCGATGTTGCCGGCGAACATCACCGTGCAGCGCCCGCGGTGGCCGAGCGCCGCGCGGGCCTCGTCGGTGGCCGGCACCGGCCGGAACAGCGCGTCGTCGGTCCAGTTCCACACCACCCGCACCCGGTCCGGGTCCGCGCCCCGGGCCACGACCAGGTCGGCCATCGCCGGCGAGATCACCACCACGGCGCCGGCGAGGCGGTACGTCGCGCGCATCAGTGCGGCGACGCCGCGTTCCAGGGCCCGGCCCGCCCGGCCGGCGGGCGCCATCCCCGAGCCGAGCACCGACTCCGGCCACAGGTCCTGGACGTGCAGCACGATCGGCGTACGCCGGGCCAGGCGGACCAGCGCCGCCGCGGCCGCCGAGGTGGGTGGCGGGTGGTAGACGTAGGTGACGTCGACGCCGGCCAACCAGCGGACGCCGCCCAGCGCGCTGCTGGCCCCGAAGGACAGGTGGCTCAGCGCGCGCCGGGCGGCGGACGTGTCGTGGCTGGGATAGGCGGGCACCCGCCGCACGGCGACCGGCCCGTCGGCCTCGGTGTGTCGCCAGCGCTGCCGCCAGCCGGGGAAGATCCGGCCGTGCGGGTAGCTCGGGAAGGTGGTGAGCACCCGCACGTCGTGGTCGCGTTCGGCCAGTTGCCGCGCCAGGTTGCCGGGGATGAACACCCCTTCGGGCGGGTACCACTGGCTGACCAGGCCGATCCTCACGGGACGGCCACGGCGCGCTCCGGCCGGCCCGTCTCCACCGGCTCGGGCCAGGTGTCCGGCCGTTCCGGGTCGAACAGCTCGTTCGTCCAGAACATGGTGACCAGGTCGTCGCCGCCGATGTTGACCAGCTTGTGCGCCCACATCGTGGGCATGTCCACGAGCACCGGCTCGTCGCCGGAGACCGCGAACCGCACCACCCCGGTGTCGTCGACGCGGCGCAGGCTGATCTCCGCCGTGCCGCGCAGCACGACGAAGCGCTCCACCTTGGCCAGGTGGAAGTGCTCGCCCCGGGTGATGCCGGGGCGCGTGGTGGAGCAGAAGGTCTGGCCCCCTCCCCCGTGCGTCCGGACCGTCTCGACCAGCTCGCCCCGGGCGTCCGCCCGGCGCGGCAGCGCCAGCGGGTAGTGCGCCGGGAAGCAGTGCGAGCGGTAGGTGTTGAACAGCCGCACGTCGTGCCGGTCCACCAGGGACGGCAGTTCCCCCGTCCGATAGGTGGCGGCGACGTCGGCGAGCCGGTCGGCGAGGGCCCGTACGCCGGTCCGCAGCGCCGGCATGGCCGGGTCCCACGAGCCGCCGGCCGGGACGCCGACGAGCCGGGCCGCCGCGTCGGTGACGTGCACCAGGCTCAGCTCGCGGTCGCCGTGCACCTCCGGCTGCCCGCCCTCGGCGAGCAGCCGGCAGAACGTCGCGACCGCCGAGTTGTAGTACGGCCGGCCGTGCTCGCCGTACAGGTTGGGCAGCAGGACGTCGTCGAACGGCAGGCCCGTGTCGGCCAGGAGGCCGGCGGCGGCGGCCTTGGCGTCGCCGTAGGGGGTGCCGTTGCCGGCCTGCACCGAGTTGGCGAAGACCACCGCGCCGGGGGGCGTCGGGCAGTGCTTGAGGCCCTGCGCGAGCTGGGCGGCGAGCTGCACGTTGCCGGCGGCGACGTCGGCCGGCTCGCCCCGGTTGACCCCGGCCAGGTGCAGCACCCGGTCGACGCCGTCGAGCTTCGCCGCGACCCGCTCCGGGTCGGTCAGGTCAGCCCGCGTGACGACGACCGGCTCCGGTCGGCCGAGGACGCGCAGCAGCACCCGCACGTGCCAGCCGAGGAAGCCGCCGGCGCCGGTGACCGCCAGCCTCAGCACGCCAGCACCGGGTCCCGCAGGGCCAGCTCCGCGCGTACCTCCGGCAGCGTCCTCAGCAGCTCGACGATCTCCGGTACGCCCAGCCGCGGCGCGTTGGCGGAGTTGAAGTCCTCCCGCGGCCCCCGGCCCAGCTCGCCCTCGGAGACGTAGAGCGCGTAGTTGAGGTCGCGGGCGTCCAGCGGCACCCGGAGGAAGTCGCCGAAGTCGTCCGCCTGGGCGAGTTCCTCCCGGCTGGCCAGCGTCTCGTCCTGCTTCTCGCCGTGCCGTACGCCGATCACGTCGAGCTTCGCGGGCACGTCGAAGAGTTCGCAGACCGCCTCGGCCAGGTCGCCGACGGTGCAGGCGACGGCCTTGCGGATGAAGATGTCGCCGGGCCGGGCGTGCTGGAAGGCGTGCTCGACCAGCTCCACCGAGTCGTCCAGCGACATCAGGAAGCGGGTCATCCCCGGGTCCGTGACGGTGGGCGCCCGGCCCGCCTTGATCTGCTCGATGAACAGTGGGATCACCGAGCCGCGCGAGTACATGACGTTGCCGTACCGGACGCAGGAGACCGTCGTCGCGCTGTTCGGGTTGTTCCGGGCGTGCGCCTGGGCGACCTTCTCCATCATGGCCTTGCTCATCCCCATCGCGTTGACGGGGTGGACGGCCTTGTCGGTGCTCAGCACGACCACGGAGCCGACGCCGTTACGCTCCGCCGCCTCGACGACGTTGGCGCTGCCCAGGACGTTGGTCCGCACCGCCTCCAGCGGGAAGAACTCGCAGGAGGGCACCTGCTTGAGGGCCGCCGCGTGGAAGACGTAGTCGATCCCCCGGCTGGCCCGCAGCACCGAGTCGTAGTCGCGTACGTCCCCGACGTGGTAGCGGACCCGGTCGTCGCCGAGCTGCCGGCGCATGTCGTCCTGCTTGGCCTCGTCGCGGCTGAGCACCCGGACCTCGCCGACGCCACGGTCGAGGAGGCGGCGGACCATCGTCTTGCCGAAGGAACCCGTGCCGCCGGTGATGAGTACCCGCTGGCCGTTGGAATTTGTGGTCACTCCCGCTCCCATGTCGGTTCGCCGTGCCCCGCCCCGTACGCCCGGCGGGTTCGTTGTGAGGAACGACCACTCCCGTACCGGAGAAACGCCTTTCATCCGACAATCGCTACGAATGCCCGCTTCATTAAGGAATAGGTGGGAGACTCGGCGAGCAGCGGATATGCCGCCTGGCCACCGACACGAAGGACTACAGCGTGGGCGACGTACCTCCAGGCCTCCTGTCCGGACCCGCCCGCTCGCCCGGCACGCACCGGCGACGGGCCCATCGGCGTTACGCCACACTGGTCAGCGTCGCGATCGTCAGCGTCGTCGCCCTGATGGTGGGCTGGTCGGTGGACCAGACCCCGCTGGGCCCCGCCCTGTTGGCCGCCGTCGTCCTCAGTGGTCGCATCCCCCGGCCGGGGCTGGTCGACGTGCTCGCCCTGCTGCTCGGCGTGTGGGTGGTCGCCAGCCTCGGGTGGACGCTCGACACCTCGGCGACCCGCAGCACCGTCTACCTGTACGGCACCTGCCTGCTGCTGCTGGTCGCGGTGCGGCACATCGTGACCACCACCCGCGATCTGCTCGCGGTCGGCGTCGCGTTCATCGCCGGCTGTCTCATCCGGGCGGTCGAGCTGATCCGGGCACCCTCCACCGGCGGCGACCTCGACCGGACGGGAGCCTTCGACCTCAGCGTCCGGTACGGCATCGAGGGAGTCAACATCAACCTGACCGCCTACACGATGGTCGCCGGAATCCTGCTGGCGGTGTTGCTGGGCAGCGTCGGTGGGCTGCCCCGCGCGGTCCGCCTCGCGCTCTACGCGTGCGTGCCGCTGCTGGGCTACGCGGTGCTGCTCAGCGGCACGCGGGGCGCGCTGGCCGCGCTGCTGCTCGGCGCCGTCTACCTGGTGTGCAGCCGGGCGGCCCCCCGGGCGTGCTGGCTGGTCGCGGCGGTGGTCGTCCCGGCGGTCCTGCTCCTGGTACCGCTCGGCCTGGGCGAGGCGACGATGCTGCGCCTCGACGGCCTCGTCGCCGACCGGGCGACCGGTGACCTCGCCGGCCGGATGCTGGTCTGGCCCGAGGCCGTCGCCATCTGGGGGCAGTCCCCGCTCGCCGGGATCGGGGCGGGCGCGTTCATGGCGGTCAGCTCCTGGGGAATCGGCGCCCACAGTCTGGTCCTCACCCTCGGCGCCGACCTCGGGCTCGTGGGCGTGCTGTGCTACGCGGCCGTCCTGGCCGCCGCCATTTGGCCCGTCGGGCGCGCCTCCCGGCTCGGCGCGCGGCTGGCCGGGCTGTTCCTGGTGATGTTCCTGCCGATCTGGCTCACCGGGCACTGGGAGGCCGCCCTGGCCGCCTGGCTACCGCTGGCGTTGTTCTCGCTCGTGCCCGCCCTCACGGCCGACCCGTCGAGCCGCCCGCACGGCACCGGCGGCCGGCACCACCGCAGAGACCACCGGTCAGGACCCGACGGGGTGCTTCCCCGGAGCGGCGGCCGGCGGCCGGCGGTCGTGCCGGGGGGAACCGGCGACCCGACGCCACAGGTCGGTGTGCTGGCGCAGCACGCTCTGTAGCCCGTAGAGCCGGTGCACCCGGGCCCGGGCCCGGTCGGCCAGCTCAGCACGGCGCGCCGGGTCGGTCATCAGATCCCGCAGCGCCGCGGCGAGGCCGGCGGGGTCCGAGGGCGCGACGACCACCCCGCTGTCGTCGCCGAGGATCTCGGCGGTCGCCCCCACGTCGGTGGCGACGACCGGGCAGCCGAGCGCCATCGCCTCGACCACCACGTTGGGGAACCCCTCGGTGTGGCTGGGCAGGACGAACAGGTCGCAGCGGGCCATCATGGCGAGGACGTCCGGGTGCGGCAGCTCGCCCAGGAAGGACACCGACGCCGGCGGCTGGTGCCGCTCGGTCACCGATCGCAGGTAGGCCGGATCGGCGGGGCCGACGAAGAGCAGCCGCCAACCCGGCTGCGCGGCCGTCCGCCACGCGGCCAGCAGGTCCTCGACCCCCTTGGCGTGCAGGAACCAGCCGACGAACAGCACCGTGCGTTCCGCCGGCGCGGGGTTCCGGTGTGGCGCCGGAAGCCGGTCGAGGTCCACTCCGTTCGGCATCCGCCGCACCCACACCGTGGGGAGCTGGTTGCGGACGGTGGACTCGGACGCCTCGTCGAGGACCAGAACGACCGTCGCCAGCCGCATCGCCGAGGCCATCGACCGCCACTCCCGACTGCCGCGCCCCGCGATCTCGGGGATCCGCCCGAAGTGCAGGTGGTAGACGGCCGGTCGCCGGTACACCCGGGTGATGAGCAGTAACGCCAGGTCCCGGAGGACGCCGGGGCCACCGGACGAATGCAGGTGCACGACGTCGGTCCGGCCCGCGGCCAGGACGCGGCGCAGTGCCACGGCGCCGGCCGTGAGCTGGCGTACCCCCGCCGTCAGGCGTCGCCCCGGCACGAGGTCGTGCACGCCGCGCCACCGCTGGGCGATGTCGACCACCTCGATGTGGACCTCCGGATCGTCGCGGAACCGGTCGACCAGCATCGCCACCCCGCGGGCGATGCCTCCCATCGGTGGCGGCAGGGGCCCCACCACGCACACCCGCATCCGCTCCGGCATCTCAGTGCCCCCGGTGTCCGGCACCCGTTACCTCCTGTACAGAATCGAGCAGCCGCGCCAGCGGCTGTGCGTACGCCCGGACGTCGAAGGAGTCCAGCGCCTGCTCCCGGGCGGCCTTGCGCATGAGCAGCCGTTCCTCGGCGGTCAGCCGCACCGCCCGGTGCAGCGTCGCCGCCAGCGCGGCCACGGAGTGGTCGGTGCAGACCAGGGCATTGACGCCGTCCTCCAGGTAGCGGCCCAGGTCGCTGGTCAGGTTGCAGATCACCGGGGTGCCGTTCGCCATCGACTCGCAGACCTTCGTCGGGAAGCCGGCGTTGGCGTAACGCGCCGGCGGCCGGAGCAGAACGCTGAAGTCGGCCTCGCGCAACAGCTGCGGCACCGTCCACTGCGGCACCCGGCCGACCACCTCCACCATCTCCGGCGGGTCGCCGCCGAGCAGATCGCGCAGCTGTTGGCGGGACGGCCCCACCACCCGCAGCCGCAGCCGCGCACCGGAGCGCGCCACCGCCTCGACCGCCTCGACGACGGTGCCGAGCAGGTCCTTGCGGCCGGGGGTGCCGGCGTAGACCAGGGTGAGCCCGTCCCACCCGGTGGCCGGGGTCTCCGGTGTGCCCGCCAGCTGCCGCACGTCGAGGGTCGGCGGCACCCGCACGACCTGGCAGCCCCGCTGCCGAAAGTGCTCCTCGAGCAGGGTGCTGATGGCGATGACGCCGGAGCAGCGCGGGTAGTGGTGGCGCAGGGCGAGCTTCGCAGACAGGTGCAGGGGGCCCAGCGCTCCGCCGACCAGTTGCCGAGGGCTGTACCACTCGACCACGTCGACCACCAGCGGAATCCCGTGGCGCCGGCACCACCGGCGCAGGTGGACCATGTACGGCGTCCCGCCGCCGTAGACCACGACATGTGACGGTCGGGTCGGTTGCGCCGCCAGCCAGGCGACGGTCCGCGCTCCCCAGCGGAGGAGCACCTGGGTCGCCCTGGCCGCCGGGCTCGCCCCGGCGGGCGGCAGCTCGCCCACTCCGACGTGGGTTATCGTGCCTGGCCCCGTCACGACGTCGACCGGTCGAGGCTCGGCCGGGGTGTGCTCCCCGCCGACCACCACCACGTGCCGGCCGGCCAGGGCCAGCGACCGGGCGATCCCGTCGACCCGCCGGGAGCATGCCTCGCCCCACGGGTAGCGGAACGGCCCCACGTACGCCACCCAACCGGATGGATCCGTCATGGCACTGTCCTCTCCGGCACCGGGCCGGGTACGGCCACGGCGGAGACCTCCGCCGGGCGGGCGACGAAGGCCCGGGTCACCGGGCCCCTGCTGTGGTGGCGCGGCGACCAGGCGTGCCCGGTCCGGCGGTCCGCTCATGCCGCGACCCGCTGGGCCTGGACCGCCGGGCCGGCTCGGGCCAGCACCTGGCGGTAACCCAGCAGCGCCGCCGGGAACACCGTCACCAGTGCGACTGCCGCACCCAGCCACGGCACCGCGGCCATCCCCAGCGCCCCGGCGCCCCACCACTTCAGCGGCACCGCCAGGACCAGGTACGCCGCCCAGGCGACGAGCTGCGGACGGACCACCCCGGCGGCGTTCTGCACCATGAACCAGGGCGAGGCCACCGCGAGCACCATCCACCAGGCACCGAGGCCGGCGAGCAGCCACCGGTCCGGTGCCTGCGTCATCCCCATCAGCGCGGCCAACGGTTGCCCACCGACGAGCGCCACCACGATGCTCGGCAGCCCGACGGCTGTCGCGGCCACGAGGGTCATCCGCCTGGTGCGGCGACGGATCCAGGCCACCCGCCCGTGGGCCAGCGCCTCACCGTGCGCCGGCCACGCCGCCGCGCTCACCATCGACATGAGCAGCCCGAGCTGCGCGATCAGGCGGGCGGCCACGGCGAACACGGCCACGTCGGCCAGGCCACGGGTCTGTGCCACGATCAGCGGGTCGGCGTTGGTCGCGACCGTCAGCGCTGCCGTGAGCAGCAGGAACATCCCGCCCAGCCGGAGCAACTCCCGGGCGGCGGCCCTCTCCACGCACCGCAACGACGGGGCCAGCTCCGGCATCCGCCGGATGTAGAACCACAGGCTGTTCACCGCGTTGCCCAGCAGCGGACCGATCACCACGGCGGCCACCAAGGTCACCGGCGCGGCGTCGAGGGCCACGGCGGCCAGGGTCAGCGGGAGGCAGAGCAGGGATCCGGCCAACTGCCACGTGTTGGCGCGGGCGACCTGCTGGACGCCGTACTGCACCCGGATGACCAGCGACATCGGCACGTTGAGGATGAAGACGGTCAGGCAGACCAGCGTCATGGACCGGGCGGTCGGCACCAGCTCGGCGCTGGGCAGGTTGAACACGGAGGTCCACGGGACGGCGAGCGCCCCGATCCAGAGGGCGGCGCAGGCCGCGACCGCCGCGCCGGCCAGGGTCAGGTAGGCGGTGGAGACGTAGCGTCTGGCCTGGGCGGTCTCGCCCCGGGCCTGGGTGTCCGCCAACTTGGTCATCAGCCCGTTGCCCAGGCCGAGGTCGGCGAAGGCCGCCATCGCAGTCAGTGCCGTCACCGCCTGCCACAGGCTGAACAGCTCCGTGCCGAGGTACCGATGGGTGAGCGGGAGCAGCAGCAGCGGCACGACGGCACCGACCGCCCGACTGCCCACCGTCGTCGCGATGCCGGCGACCAGCCTCCGGTCACGGCCCCTGTCGTCCGCAGCCGGGTCGGCCGGCGCGGATCGGGCGTCGGCCGGCTGCGTGACGGCGGGGTGCATCGCGGTCGGCCGCCCTAGACCGGACTCAGCGCGCGGGCAGCCGAGTGCCACTCGACCGTCGCCGCCAGACCGGCGCGCAGCGAGTGCGGCCGGGCGGCGGGGAACAGCTCCTGCAGCCGGGTGCAGTCGGCCTGCGAGTCGCGGACGTCGCCGGGCCGCGGTGGGCCGTGCTCCACCTCGAGCCGCCGGCCGAGCACGACCTCCAGCTCGGCGACCAGATCCCGCAGCGACGTACGGGTGCCGAACGCCAGGTTGACCACGTCGGGCGCGCCGACGCGGCGCACCACGGCGTCGGTGATGATGTCGGTGACGTCGGCGACGTAGGTGAAGTCGCGGGTCTGCTGGCCGTCGCCGTGCAGCGTCAGGGGCCGGCCGTCGAGCGCGTCGGCGATGAACCTCGGCACCACGGCGGCGTAGGGGTGCTCGGGATCCTGCCGCGGCCCGTACACGTTGAAGAAGCGGAACGGGAGCACGGCGAGGTGGAAGCAGGCAGCGTAGGCGAGGGTGTAGGTCTCGGTGGCGAGCTTGGAGACCGCGTAGGGGCTCACCGGCATCGGCCGCAGCGCCTCGTGCCGGGGCATCCCCGGAGCCGCCCCGTAGACCGAGGAGGACGAGGCGACCACCACGTGCGGCACGTCGTGGCGGCGCACCGCCTCCAGCACGCTCACCGTTCCCGTGGCGTTGGCGTGGTGGCTGCGCGCCGGATCGTCGATCGACCCGGGCACCGAACCGAGGGCACCGAGGTGCACGACGCTCGCGGCGCCCGGTAGCGCGTCGTCCAGCACGTCCGGGTCGCAGACCGAGCCGACGAGGACCCGGGCGGGCGCGTCCAGCAGATTGTCCAGCGAACCGGTCGACAGGTCGTCGACCACCACGATCTCGCTGATCCGCGGCTGCTCGGCGAGCGCCCGGACCAGGTTCGAACCGATGAAACCGGCCCCGCCGCTGACCACGATCTTCAACTGTTTCCCCCGATGTCGCGTGTTGCCGCCTACCGGCGCCAACTAGGCGAAATGACCTTTTTGCACCCTTCTTGACAGTCAACGACAAGCAACACCCAAGGTCACGGTTGCGGATCAGGACGGGGTGCCGTCGCACCGGCGGCTCCCGCCAACCCGTTCGGGCGGGTACCGGCCACCGCCGCCCGCGCCCCGGCCGGTGGCCGGTCCGCCGTCAGGCAAGCTGCTCCGCGTGCGCCTCGTACCACTGCACGGTCGCCCGCAGGGCCTGGGCGCGCGGCACCGGCGTCACGTCGGGGAAGAGCGCGCGCAGCACCCCGTCGTCCGCGTCGGAGTGGCGCACGTCGCCCGCCCGCGACGGGCCGTGCTCCACCTCGAGCCGGCGACCGAGCACCTCCTCCAGCTCCGCGATCAGCTCCAGCAGCGAGAGCCGCGCGCCGAAGGCGAGGTTCACCACGTCGGGGGAGCAGACGCGACGCAGGACCGCGTCGACGATCACGTCCGTGACGCTGCCGACGTAGGTGAAGTCGCGGGACTGGGTGCCGTCGCCGTGCACCTGGAGCGGCCGGCCCTCCAGCGCCGCCGAGACGAACCGCGGCACCACGGCGGCGTACGCGTGGTTGGCCGCCTGACGCGGCCCGTAGACGTTGAAGAAGCGGAACGGCAGCACGCCGATGCCGTAACAGGCGGCGTACGCGAGCGCGTAGGCCTCCGTGGCCAGCTTCGAGACCGCGTACGGGCTGACCGGCATCGGCCGCAGCGTCTCCTGGCGGGGCAGAACGGGGTTGGCGCCGTAGACGGAGGACGACGAGGCGACCACGACGTGGGGGACCCCGTGGCGCCGGACGGCCTCCAGCACGCTCAGGGTGCCGGTGGCGTTGGCGTGGTGGCTGCGCAGCGGGTCGTCGATGGAGCGGGGCACCGAGCCGAGGGCGCCGAGATGCACCACGCCGGCCGCCCCGCTGACCGCCTCGTCGAGCAGATCGGGGTCGAGGATCGTCCCCGTGAACAGCCGCACCGGCAGGTCGATCAGGTTCTCCAGCAACCCGGTGGAGAGGTCGTCGACGGCCACCACCTCGGTGACCTGCGGCGTGTCGGCGAGGGCGCGTACCAGGTTGGAGCCGATGAAACCGGCGCCACCGGTAACGACGATCTTCAAAGATCCTCCTCGTGGTTCCCGCCCGGCGCGCCACCTGCACGCGGGCCCGGGACATCGAGCCCCTGCGGACCCGCTCCCGTCTCCACCAACGACCCGTGCACCGGCGCGTCACGCGGAAAGCTCCGGACGTGACGAAGTGACACGTCGCGCGGTCGCCCGCCCGCCTCGCGGTACGCCCGTCCCGGGACCCCGGGATGTGATGAGCTGTAGGCATGGACCGGAGCCGGCTCGGGCTGGTGCTGCATCCCACCCGGGACGTCTCCGCGGTGGTCGACACCATCGTGACCTGGGCCGCCCGGCACCACATCTCCCTGGCCGTACGCGCCGAGGACCGGCACCGCGTACCGGCCACGGTCGAACCACTGCCGGTGGGCGAGGTGGCCCACCGGTCGGACGCGCTGATCGCCATCGGCGGCGACGGGACGATGCTCGGCGCGCTCCGATCGGCCGTCCACGATCCGAAGCCGGTGCTCGGCGTACACGTCGGCAAGCTCGGCTTCCTCGTCGAGGTGGAGCCGCCGGAGCTACCGAGGGCCCTGGACCGGCTGGTGGCGCACGACTTCACGGTGGAGAACCACAGCTGCCTGGCCTGCGACGTCTGCGGCGACGACCTCGTCGCGTTCAACGACATCGCGCTGATCCGCCAGCCCGGTGCCGGCTTCGTCAGCGCCTCCCTCGCCGTCGACGGGCAGCAGTACGGGTACTACCGCTGCGACGCGCTGGTGGTCAGCACCCCGACCGGCTCGACCGCCTACAGCTACGCCGCCGGCGGCCCGCTCGTCTCGCCGGCCACCGAGGCGGTGGTGGTGACCCCGTCCGCCCCGATGGCCGGCATCTCCCGTGCGCTGGTGCTCTCCCCCCACGAGACGGTCCGCCTGCAACTGCGCGAGGGCTCCGGCCCGGTCGCGGTGGAGGTGGACGGCCTGGTCATCCGGGACGCCGCGACGGAGGGCGTCGTGCAGATCCGCTACCGGCACGACGCCGGCCTGGTCGTCCGCCTGGACCCGCGCCGCTACCAGGAACGCAACCAGCTCAAGCTGAGCCTGCTGGACCTGCCGCTGCTTCCCGACCAGCTCCGCGAACTGCTGCCGGAGGGCCTGCGGGAGAAGTTCAACCGCCGCGAGCTGCCCCCGCCCCGCTGACCAGGCCACACGCCCCGCTGCCGGGGCGGGG
>NZ_WAAS01000119.1:0-19266 GCF_008806585.1 Micromonospora sp. AMSO12t | reverse complement strand
CTCCGTCGGTTGCGGCGAGGCCGGGGCTGGTCGACGCCAGCGAGCCACCCAGGATGCGTCCCTGGTGCCGTTGAACACGCCACCGTCTGGATCGTCCGGATAGGTCTTGCGGACCGCGTCCAGTTCGGGGTTCAGGATCTCCCGGACGACCAGCACGCAGAGCACCACGACGGTGGCCAGGCGCAGCGTCGACGCCAGCACGAAGACGCCCTCCGGGAAGACCGGCTTGCTGGTCGCCGCGCCGAGCAGCTCGCCGTAGAACGCCACGAAGTAGCAGACCTCGGCCACCTGCCAGGCGAGGAAGGCGCCCCATTTCGGGCGGGCAAGCACCACCAGCGGCAGCAGCCAGAGCACGAACTGCTGCGACCACACCTTGCTGAAGATCAGGAAGGCGGCGACCACCAGGAACGCGAGCTGGGCGAGCCGGGGCCGGCGCGGGGCCAGCAGCCCCAGCGCGGCCACCCCGAGGCAGGCCAGCCCGAAGAGGGCGTACGACAGGGTGTTCAGCGTCGGGATGTTGGCGTTGAGCCACTCGAACGGCCCGAGGTCGGCGGGGTTGGCGTTGCCGAACTTTCCGTCCAGGTAGCGGCCGATGTACCAGAGGGTGCCCCAGTCGATGGGCCGGGTCGAGTTCAGCTCGAAGAAGCGGTCCCAGTTCTCCCGGTAGGGAATGGCGACCGGAAGGTTCACGAGGACCAGGGAGACGAGGGCCGCGCCGAGGGCGGTGAGGGCGGCGCGGAGCCGCCCGGCGCGCAGTCCCAGCACCAGGATCGGGCCGAGGATGAACAGCGGCCACATCTTGGCCGCCCCGGCGAGACCGAGCAGGACGCCGGCCGCCAGTGGTCGGCTGCGGGCCCAGGCGAAGAGGCCGAACGCGGCCAGGCCGATGGCGAGCAGGTCCCAGTTGACCGTGGCGGTGAGCATCAGCGCGGGGGCGAGCGCGAAGAGCGCGGCGTCCCATGGTCGCCGGCGGCGTAGGGCGAGGAGCATCGCCACGGTGGCGACCGCCAGCGCGCCGAGCACCAGCGCGTTCAGGTTGTAGAACCACATGCCCTGGTTGAGCCCCGGGTCGTTCTGGCCGAGGGCGTGCACGGGCAGGCCGAGGGCGCCCATGAAGTAGCCGGTGAGCACCGGGTACTCGACGGGGTGGTCCTGGTAGGGCACCGCACCCTCGTTGAGCCGCTCGGCGTAGTAGAGCGCCAGCACGTCGGTGTAGCAGAACCGGGTGTACTGCACGTTGTTCTGCCAGGCGCCGTCCTGGCAGGGCGACTTCTGCACCCAGTGCAACGCCAGGGTCAGGCAGACCAGGGCCAGGACGATGCGGGTCGCGGTCCAGAACCGGTTCTCCCGCCCGGCGGGCCGGTCCAGGGCGACGGCGTGGTCGCCCAGCGGGCCGCCGATGGCGCCGGAGAGGCCCCGGACGAAGCCGTCGGAGCGGGACGGATGGTCAGGGGCACCGGCGTCGTCGATGCCTCGCGTCGACTGCGTGCTCATGAAGGTGCATCCTGCCGTACATCGGGCCTCCGCGTCCCCTCCCTCTCACGACACGTCGATACGCGAAACGCCGCCGGCGGCCGGAGAGGTGCTCCGGCCGCCGGCGGCGTTCGTCGATCAGTCGTTGTCCGGTCTGGGTGTCAGGCTCGGTAGCAGCCCGCCGCCGCCACCGTCCCGGCCGGGGCGCGGATCGGTCGGGGTGGTGGGCGCGGTGGGCCCGCCGGGGCCACCGGGGCCACCGGGGGGATTGCCACCGCCGTTGTTGCCGCCGGGCGGGCAGAGCAGCTCCAGCGGACCGCAGTTCGGCGGGCCCGTCGGAGGCGGCGGGGGCGGGGGCGCCTCACCGTTGCCGGTGTTCGGATTGCCGACGTTCGCCGCAGGCGGGAAGTCCTTCTTCTCCCATTTCTTGACCTTGTGTGCCTCGTCCATGAACCGTTCCCAGATGGTGCCCGGCAGGTTGCCGCCACTGATCTTGTTGCCGTTCTTCAGCTTGAGCGGCTTGCGGTCCTTGACGTTGCCGACCCAGACGGCGGTGGCGATCTGCGGGGTGTAGCCGATCATCCAGGCGTCGCCGTTGTCGTCGCTGTCCGCCTTGAGTTCCCAGGTGCCGGTCTTGGAAGCGGCCTTCCGGCCGTCGTCGAGCTTGTGGTCGACCCGCGCCGGGTACTGCTCCAGCACCGAGGTCACGTCCGCCACGACGTCCTTGTCGATGCGCTGCTCACCCTTGAGGGAACCCTCGTCGGCGATCTTCTTCCACTTGCCGGTGGCCTCGTCCCTCTTCTCGACGGAGTAGAGGAAGTGGGCCTTGTGGTAGCGGCCCTGGTTGGCGAAGGTGGCGACGCCGTTGGCGTGGTCCAGGACGGTGATCGGGTACTGGCCGTAGCCGATGACGTGGAAGAACGGGTTCGGCGCGATGTCCTTCGGGTCGGTCTTGGTGAGGTCGTAGCCCTTCGGCGGGTCGGTGTCCGACCGCCACATCATGCTGACCCCGGCCTTGGCCGCCATGTCGACGACCTTGTCCGGGCCGATCGCCTCGGTGACGTGGTAGAACGGCACGTTCAGCGACTTGAGGGTGGAGACCGTCAGGGTGCAGGAGTTGCCGCACTCCGGGTTGTCGACGCCGGCGTTGCTGACCTTGAACTTGGTGTCCTTCGGGGTGAAGGCCTTGCCCTTCCAGCGCGACTCGAGGGCCTTGCCCTCCTTGAGCGCCGCCGCCAGCGTGTAGATCTTGAAACTCGAGCCCGGCGGGTGACCGCCGTAGGGGTTGCCGGAGGAGTCGATGTTCCTGCCGGCGTAGTCGGTGCCGGTGCCGTTGTCGCCGCCGTAGTAGGCGAGCACGCGACCGTTCTTCGGCTCGATGGCGACCACCGCCGCCATCAGGTTCGGCGGCTGGCCGGCGAGTTCAGATCCCTTGGTCCTGCGCTGGGCGGTCTCGACCGCCGCCTCCTGGATCTTCGTGTCGATCGTGGTGCGGATCTTGTAGCCACCCGACATGAGCGCCTGGGAACAGAGCGGCTTGGCGTCGGTGATCTGCTCCTCCTTGTCGACGCAGATGCCCTTGTCCCGCATCTCCTGCTTGACGTAGTTGATCACGTTGCCGTACGGGGTGTTGACGCCGAAGTCGATGCCGGCGCCGCCCTGGTTCGGCTTCTTGGGCATCGGGTACTCGGCCAGGGTGGGCGCCGCCGGCTTGCCCGGGGCGTTCAGCCAGCCCTCGGCGACCATGCCGCCGATCACGTACTCCCAGCGGGACTTGGCTTCGGCAAGGTTCACCGCCGGGTCGTAGCCCTTGTGGCCCATGCCGGCCTCCGGCTGCTTGATCAGCGCGGCGAGGACCGCGCCCTCGGCCACGCTCAGCTTGTTCGCCGGCTTGCCGTAGTACGTCTGCGCCGCCGCCTCGATGCCGTGCGCGCCCCGCCCGAAGTAGATGATGTTCAGGTAGTGCTGCATGATCTGCGGCTTGGTGTACTCGTCGTTGAGCTTGGAGGCGAGAATCGCCTCCTTGACCTTCCGGGCGTAGGTGTCGTCCTTCAGGTTGTCGAACGCGTTGCGCGCGTACTGCTGGGTGATCGTCGAGGCGCCCTGCTTGCTGCCGCCGGAGACGTTGTTCCACGCGGCCCGGACGATGCCCTTGTAGTCCACACCCGAGTGCTCGTAGAAGTTGCGGTCCTCGGCCGCGGCGACGGCGTCCTGCACCCACTTCGGGATCTGGTCGATGGTGACCAGGGTCCGGTTCTGCGTGCCGACCTTCGCGATGATCGTCTTGTTGTCGGACGCGTAGAGGGTGGTCGCCTGCGGCGGCGTGGTGTCCTCCGGAAGGACCACGTTGGTCGAGTAGTAGGTGAAGCCGACGACGCCGAGCCCGGCGAGCATGATGAACACGGCGAAGGCGGCGATCAGCATGTTGACCCGCTTGCGCTTCTTCGCCCGCGACGCACCGGCCGGGTTGCCCGCGCCGCGCCCGCGCCGACCGGGGCCGGTCGGCCCGCCGGGCCCACCCGGGCCGCCTGCGGCCGGCGAGACGCTCGCCCGGGCCGAGGCGCGGCCGCTGACGCCGCCGACCGCCGCCGATCCGACGCTGGCCCGTCCGGCCGGGGCGGCGCCGACGGCGGCGGAGCCCACCGAGGCGCGACCTGCCGGCCCGCCGGCCGGGGAGACCGGCACCGAAGCGCGACCCGAGCCCGCCGCCCGGCCGACGCCGGGCGCAGGCGAGACCGGCACGGCCCGGCCGGGCGCCGCCCGACCGACCGAGGCCGAACCCACCGAGGCGGAGCCCACCGAGGCTGTTCCGGCGCGCGGCGGAACGGCTGCGGACGCCGAACCGGGAACGGAACCGCCGCGCGGCGGAACGGCGGCCGAGCCGCCGACCGAGGCCCGCCCGCCGGCGGCGCGGGGCGCGACCGAGGCGCGGCCCGCGGGTGCCGTACCGTCCTGTGCAGCCGACCAGCCGCCCCCGGAGGCGTCACCGCCGGGGTCGCCGTGCTGGCCCGGAATCTGGGCCCGCCCGCGCGGGGAACTGGAATCGCCGTACGAGTTCATTCCTCACACCCTGCCGTCGCGGTGGGACGCGACTGCGCCGCCACCGGTTTGCCGTGAGATGGGACACCTGTCGAGGGCGGCACGTGCGTGCCGGTCGACAGGTGCCACTTGCGAATCAATCGGGCCAATCAGACCAACGATCCGTCGGTCTCCCCAGGCGTGCGTGCGCTGGCCGGGGTCGGCCGATCGAGCGAAGATCACCGTTGCGCCTCTCGCCTCCGTCGACTGCCCGCACCGTTACCCGAGGCGGCCGCGCCGCCCACCGCGTCCTGCTCCTGCCCACCCTCCGGACTCCCGGTCAGGCCGTCCCGGCCGAGCAGGTACTGCTCGACGAGATGGTTCCAGTCACAGCCGAGGCACACCTCCACCACGAAGACCTGGAACTCACGCACCGTCATCGCCAGCACCGGCAACTCGGCCAGTGTCCGGGCCTGGCCGGCTGACTGCTTGAGTTCGTCGCCGTAAATGTAGTGGACGTGGGTCAGGTTCTCGCTCCGGCAGATCGGACACCGCTCGTCGGTCGGCTCCCCGTGGAAGCGGGCGGCGTTCTTCAGGTAGGGCGAGGCGTCGCAGACGTCGTACGTGCCGACCCGGCCCGCGAGGAGCTCACGCAGCACCGCTCGCTTCCGGAGCGAGTAGTCGACTACCTGGCGCTGCGTACGCATGCGGAGAAGGGTACGCGGTCTCGTCGGACGGGGCGACCACGGTGACGATGCGTGACCGGAGAACCTCGGAGCGGGGGTTTGCCCTGATCACGGCGATCCGCTAGCGTGCGATGTATCGGTCCGATACATCGCGGCGGTTACCGCTCCGCGTAGAGGGTACAGAGAGGATGGCCCGTGCTCGAGCTCGCCATCCTCGGCCTCCTGCAGGAGTCTCCGATGCACGGCTACGAGCTGCGCAAGGAGCTGACCGCCAAGCTCGGTGCGATCAGGGCGGCGATCAGCTACGGCTCGCTCTATCCCACGCTGCGCAGGTTGCAGGCGGCGGGATGGATCACCGAGGCCGCGGAGGCACCCGCCACGGTCGAGGAGGTTCCCGCGCTGACCAGCCGACGAGGTCGGGTGGTCTACGAGATCACGGCGGAGGGCAAGGAACGCTTCGCCCAACTGATCGCGCAGACCGGGCCGGAGACGTACGACGACACGGGTTTCGGCGTGCACTTCGCGTTCTTCGCCCGGACCGACCAGGCGACCCGGCTCCGCATCCTCGAGGGTCGCCGGCGAAAGATCGAGGAACGCCGTGAAGGGCTTCGCGACGTGCTCGGCAGGGCGGCCGAGCGGCTCGACGCCTACACGCTGGAACTGCAGCGCCACGGCCTGGACGCCTGTGAGCGCGAGGTCCGCTGGCTGGAGGAGCTCATCGCCAACGAGCGCTCCGGCCGTGCCCCGACGGTCCCGTCAACCGGGACGGCCGGCGGCCGACGAGAAGACAACAGCCCGCCTCCGCCTGGAGAGTCCAGGAAAGAGCGGCCGTGATGAAGAAGAAGGAGGCAGACGCTATGGGCTCCGTCCGCGTCGCCATCGTCGGTGTGGGTAACTGCGCCTCGTCCCTCGTACAGGGCGTGGAGTACTACCGGAACGCCGACCCGAACGACCGCGTCCCGGGTCTCATGCACGTCACCTTCGGCGACTACCACGTTTCGGACGTGCAGTTCGTCGCGGCGTTCGACGTGGACGCCAAGAAGGTGGGCATGGACCTCGCCGAGGCGATCGTCGCCAGCGAGAACAACACCATCAAGCTCTGCGACGTGCCGCCGACCGGCGTCACCGTGCAGCGCGGTCCGACCTTCGACGGTCTGGGCCAGTACTACCGCGAGATCGTCGAGGAGTCCGACGCCAAGCCGGTCGACGTCGCCCAGGCGCTGCGCGACGCGCAGGTCGACGTCGTGGTCTCGTACCTGCCGGTCGGTTCCGAGCAGGCCGACAAGTTCTACGCCCAGGCCGCGATCGACGCCGGTTGCGCGTTCGTCAACGCGCTCCCGGTCTTCATCGCCTCCGACCCGGAGTGGGCCAAGAAGTTCGAGGACGCGGGCCTGCCGATCGTCGGCGACGACATCAAGAGCCAGGTCGGCGCCACCATCGTGCACCGCGCGCTGGCGAAGCTGTTCGAGGACCGGGGCGTCGAGCTGCTGCGCACGTACCAGCTCAACTTCGGCGGCAACATGGACTTCATGAACATGCTGGAGCGCAACCGCCTGGTCTCGAAGAAGATCTCGAAGACCCAGTCGGTCACCTCGCAGATCCCGCACGAGATGAGCAAGAGCGACGTGCACATCGGCCCGTCGGACCACGTGCCGTGGCTGGACGACCGCAAGTGGGCGTACATCCGCCTGGAGGGCCGCTCCTTCGGCGACACCCCGCTGAACGCCGAGCTCAAGCTCGAGGTGTGGGACTCGCCGAACTCGGCCGGTGTCATCATCGACGCCGTCCGCGCCGCGAAGATCGCGCTGGACCGGAAGATCGGCGGCCCGATCCTGTCGGCCTCGTCGTACTTCATGAAGTCCCCGCCGGTGCAGTACGCCGACCACGACGCGCACGCCGCCGTCGAGGCGTTCATCGCCGGTGACGCCGAGCGCTGACGCGCCGACACCAGCACCATCGAGGGCCGGGTCCGCACGGACCCGGCCCTCGCCGCGTCCGGCCCTTCCGCAGCCGTACGCGCAACGGCCACCGGCCGCACACGGGGTCGAAGGGACGGCGGCGCGCCGTTACGCTGACCGACGTGACGTCCCTCCCTCATGGCGGCGCGCGACGGGTCGTCGGGGCTTTCGCCGTCGCGGTGCTCCTTCCGGTCCTCGTCGGCTGCGCGGCACCGGGATCCGACCCGACCAGCGCGCCGGCCGGCGGCGTGGCACCGGCCGACGGCACCACGACAGCCGGTGGCACGGCACCGGCAGCCAGCACGGCACCGGACGGCGGCGTCGGCTCGGCCCGCCCAGTCACCTCCCCAGCGCCGCCCGAGGCCGACTGCGTCAGGGCGGGCACGCCGGTCGCGCGCCCCGGGCAGGTCGCCCCGTCCGGTGGCGGTGTCCCGGCCGTCACGTCGCGTCCACCCGGCACCCGACAGCCGCTGACCGACGAGCAGCGTCGCGCGGAGGAGTTCCGCCGCCAGCAGGCGGCCAATGACGCCTTCCGGCAGCGCGGGACGCTCGGCGAGGAGGCGGCCAGCGGCGCACGGGCCTGCGCTGCGGACGTCAGGAAGAGCCTCAACCTGCTGACCGCCGGCGGCCGGGACGAGCCCGGGCAGGAGGCCGTCCGGCGGGCGATCGTGGCGACGGGGCTGACCGGGGTCACCGTGCGACCACCGGGCCGGCTCGACCTCGGCCCCGTCGACGGGCTGGTCTTCGCGGGCTGGACCGGCCGGGCGTGCGTCTTCGGCAGCGTCCGGGCGGGCGACGTCACGGTGGAGATCGGCACCCGCATCGCCGACGGCGGCTGCCTGCCCGCCCCGAGCTGAACCGGGCGGGTGCGGGCGGGACCGCGTCAGGACCAGGCGCGGCGCAGGGCGACCCCGGCCTCCAACTCCAGCAGCTTCACCTTCCGGTCCAGGCCGCCGCCGAAACCGACCAGCTTGCCGCCGGCACCGACGATCCGGTGGCACGGCACGAGCACCGGGATCGGGTTGCGGTTGCAGGCCACCCCGACCGCGCGTGCGGCACCCGGGTCGCCGAGCCGGCGGGCCACCTCGCCGTAGGTGAGCGTCTCCCCGTACGGGATGCGGGTCATCTCCCGCCAGACGCCCCGTTCGAAGTCGGACCCGCCCGGCGCGGCCAGCGGCACCGCGAACCCGGTCAGCTCGCCCGCGAAGTACGCCCGCAGCTCCGCCAGCGCCTGTCGGGCCGCCTCGTCGCCCGGCTCCTCGGTCGCTGCGTCGACCCGGCCGAAGTGGGCCCGGCACACGTGGGTGCCGTCGGTGGCGACGGAGAACTCGCCGATCGGGGAGTCGAGCACGGTCCAGCGCATCCCCCCATTGTCCCCGGTGCCCCGACAGTGCCTCCCGCCCGAGCCGCCGGACGGGCCGCCGGGCATCCGGGTCGCCGTCGAGAGGCGGCCGGGCCGGTCAGCTGCCGACGGTGGTCAGGGGTTGCCGAGGACAAGCGTGGCTCCTTCTCGTCGATGTCGAGATCGGCGCCCGATCCGGATCTTGTCAACATCTGGATTGCGGGCGACGGCAAAGTTCGGACGCCGGGGAGCGTCAGAGCTACCGGAGGTGGGCGGTGACCGAAGGGACCGACGGGGAGTTCACCGCGTTCGTCAACGAACGGGGAAACGTCCTGCTGCGCATCGCATACGCCCTGGCCGGCGACCAGCACGGCGCCGAGGACCTGCTGCAGAACGCGCTGGCCAAGGCGTACGCCCGGTGGCCCCGGATCCGCGGCGACGCCGAGCCGTACGTGCGGCGGATCCTCTACCACGACCAGGTCTCCGGATGGCGGCGCCGGTCCCGGCGGCCGGAGGTGCCGGTCGCGGTGCTGCCCGAGCGGGTGGGCAGCCGGGACAGCGGTCAGGACGCCGACCTGCGGATGCTGCTGCGCGACGCGTTGCTGTCGCTGCCGCCCCGGCAACGCGCCGTGCTGACCCTGCGCTACCTGGAGGACCTCAGCGTCGAGCAGACCGCCGCGCTGCTCGGCTGCCGTGCCGGCACGGTCGCCAGCCAGACCTCGAAGGCACTGGCCAGACTGCGGCAACTGGTACCCGTCCTCGACGACAGTGTCACGGAGGAGGTCCGATGAACGGCTCCGGGGAGGACGTCCTGCGTTCCGCCGTACGGGAGATCGCGGCCGAGGCCCGGGCGGCGCCCGACCTCGCCGACCGGGCCCTGCGACGGGGCCGACGGCTGCGTCGCCGTCGCCGCACGACCGCCGCCGGGGGCGCCGTCGCGGCGCTGGTCGCCCTCGTCGGGCCGTACGTCTGGCTGCGATCCGGCGCACCCCCGGACACCGCCACCTGGGCACCGGTCGTCACCCCGGTGGCGACGGTGTCGGCCGCCCCGCGCACGATGTCCGTCGTCCCCGCGCCGACCGGCGACTGGACGCGGGCTGTCGTGACGCTGCCCGGCGACTGGGTGCTGACCGGCGCCACCTCCACCGGCACTCCCGCCGTGCAGGGGTACGCCCTGGACCGCGAGCGCGGCCGGTACGTCGCCGCCGACCGCCGGTACGAGGAGACGTGGGCCGCGCCCCGTGGCGGGACCGCCGCCGTCGTCGACTACGAACGCGCCGGCCGGATCGGCCTGCTCGACCTGGGCCAGGGGACGGTCCGCTGGGTCCGCACCGGCAGCCACATCATGACCCCGCACTGGTCGCCGGACGGGCGGCGGTTGGCGCTGACCGTGCTGGACAAGGAGAGCGCCAGCTTCTCCCTCGGCGTGCTCGACGCGGCCACCGGCGCCTACCGCACCTTCCCGGTGGACACCGACCGGTACTTCTGCACCGACCACTGCTTCTTCACCTGGAGCCGGGACGGCCGGGAGGTCGCGCTCCAGCAGACCGATCCGGGTGCCCCGCGCTCGGAGTCCCGGCCGCACGCGCGCCGGGGCGTGCAGTTCTTCTCCGCCACGGACGGCCGGCCGACCCGGTTCGTGCCCGTCCCGGGCGACCCGGCCGGCCCCTGGTCGTGGTCGCCGGACGGGCGGCTCGTGATCGTCAAGGGTCAGGACGGCCCGAAGCTGGCGGAGGTGGCGACCGGGCGGGTGATCGGCCCGGCTCCCGCCGAGGACGCCGTGTGGGTCGCCGACGACCGGCTGCTGCACCGCGTCGGCTGGACGGCCGAGATGGTGCTGGTCGACCTCGACGGTCGGGAACTGGCGAGGCAGGCCCTCCCCGCGTCGCTGGACGTCAACCTGACCCTCGCGATCGCGCCCCGCTGAACGGCCCCACGTCGCGGCCCCGCCGAGCCGCCGGCGTCCCGACCGACGTTGCGGGGCACCGATACCGTGCAGGCCGTGGCCACGGGGACGCTGATCTTCCTCATCATCGGCGGCGCGGGCGTCGCGGTGCTGGCGCTCGCCCTGCTCGGCGGCGAGCTGCTCCACTTCGGCAACCCGGACTTCGACGGTCCGGTGTCGGTGGAGGCGGTCGCCGGGTTCACCGGAGCGCTCGGCTTCGGCGCCGCGATCGTCAACGAGCTGGTCGGTGGGCGTACGCCCGGCATGATCGCCGTGGCCCTGGCCGGCGGCGTCGTCGCGGCCGTGCCCACCGCCTGGGCCGCGGCCCGGCTGAGCCGGGCGGCCCGCGACATGCGCACCGACCCCACCCCCACCCGCCACCACCTGGTCGGCGCGCTCGGCCTGGTGGTCACCCCCGTGCCCGCCGACGGCTACGGCGAGGTCCGGGTCCGGGTGGCCGGCCAGCCGGTCAAGCTCAACGCCCGCGCCGACCGGCCGATCCCGGTCGGCGCCCAGATCTTCGTGGTCGAGGCGCTCAGCGAGACCAGCGTGCACGTCGAGACCTACTGAACCCCCTCATAGAAAACAGGACGGTCACATGCCCCTTCTCATCGCCATCGGCGGCGCGGTCCTCCTCGTCCTCGTGCTCGTGCTCTTCGTGCTCTCCCGCATCAAGGTGGCCGGGCCGAACGAGGCGTTCATCGTCACCGGCCGCAAGGGCCGCACCACGCAGACCGCCGACGGCGGCCGGTCGACCGACAACTCCGGGCAGAAGGTCGTGCTCGGCGCGTCCGTCTTCGTCCTGCCCGTGGTGCAGAAGCTCCAGTCGCTCGACCTGTCCAGCCGGCGGATCGACGTCGGCATCAAGGGCGCGGTCAGCAAGCAGGGCATCCGTGCCGACCTGCACGGCGTCGCGATCGTCAAGGTCGGCGGCACCGAGGACGCCATCCGCGCCGCCGCGCAGCGCTTCCTGCACCAGCAGGACGAGATCGAGGACTTCACCCGGGAGGTGCTGGCCGGCGCGCTGCGCTCGATCGTCGGCCGGCTCACCGTCGAGGAGGTCATCCGGGACCGGGCGGCGTTCGCCAGCGCGGTCGCCGAGGAGGCCGAGCACTCGATGACCAACCAGGGCCTGGTGCTGGACACCTTCCAGCTCCAGGACATCCTGGCCGAGGGCTCCTACCTCCAGGACCTGGGCCGGCCGGAGGCCGCCCGGGTGCTCAAGGACGCGGCCATCGCCGAGGCGCGGGCCCGGCAGCAGGCCGAGCAGGAGCGGCTGCTCGCCGAGGAGGCCATCGCCGAGGCCAACCGGAACCTGTCGCTGAAGCAGGCCGCCATCCAGGCGGAGATCGACGCGGCCAAGGCGAAGTCCGCCGCCGCCGGGCCGCTGGCCCAGGCCGAGCGGGACCAGGCGATCCTCTCCGAGCAGCAGAAGGTCGCCGAGCGCAACGCCGAGCTCAAGCAGCGTCAGCTCGACACGGAGGTGCGCAAGCCGGCCGACGCCGCCCGGTACAAGGTGGAGCAGGAGGCCGAGGCGTCCCGCAACGCGGCCGTACTCAACGCCGACGCTCAGCGCCAGGCCGTCATCGCCGCCGCCCAGGCCGCCGCCGAGCAGGCCCGGCTCACCGGTGAGGGCGAGCGGGCCCGCCGGGCCGCGCTGGCCGAGGCCAACGCCATCGAAGGCGCCAAGGAGGGTGAGGCCGAGCAGCGCCGCCGCTCCGCCATCGCCGAGGCGGTCGAGCGGGAGGGTGCGGCCGAGGCCGCGGCCATCCTGGCCAAGGGGCAGGCCGAGGCCGACGCGATGGCCCGCAAGGCCGAGGCCTTCGCGGCGTACGGCGAAGCCGCCGTGCTGGACCTGCTGGTCAAGGTGCTGCCGCAGGTCGTCGAGGCGGCCAGCGCCCCGATCGGCGCGATCGACAAGATGACCGTCATCTCCACCGACGGCGCCTCCTCGCTGACCAAGTCGGTGGCGGGCAACGTGGCCCAGGGGCTCCAGCTCGGCAGCGACCTGACCGGCATCGACCTCGCCGGCCTGCTTGGCAAGCTCGGCTCGGCGGCGGCGACCCCGGGCAACGGCAAGCCGCCGGTCGACGGCACGGCGGTCGAAACCCGCTGACGCGACCCGGCAGCGGTCGGATCCGCTGAGCGCGACAGGGCGCCGTCCCCGGCCGGGGGCGGCGCCCTTCTCGTTCCGTCGGACGCGGTTCGCGCCGGACCGGCTCCCGGAAGGCCGACAGGTCCGTGGCGCCCTGGCCGGGCTACTCGACGATGCCCTCGTCGCGGGCCCAGCGCAGCAGCTCCGCCTCGGCCTCGTCGCGGTCCAGCGGGCCGCGCTCCAGGCGCAGCTCCTTGAGGTGCTTCCAGGCCTGTCCGACGACGGGTCCCGGCGGTACGCCCAGCAGCTCCATGATGGCGTTGCCGTCCAGGTCGGGCCGGACCCGCGCCAGATCCTCCTCGGCGGCGATCCGGGCGATCCGCTCCTCCAGCGCGTCGTAGTCGGCGGCGAGCTGGGCCGCCTTGCGGCGGTTGCGGGTGGTGCAGTCCGACCGGGTCAGCTTGTGCAGCCGCGGCAGCAGGTCACCGGCGTCGGCGACGTATCGGCGCACCGCCGAGTCGGTCCACTCGCCCCGGCCGTAGCCGTAGAAGCGCAGGTGCAGCGCCACCAGCGCGGTCACCTTGGAGGTGATCTCCTTCGGGTAGCGCAGCGCCTTCAGCCGGGCCTTGGTGAGCCGGGCGCCGACCACCTCGTGGTGGTGGAAGCTGACCCGGCCGTCCGAGCCCACCGCCTTCGTCGCCGGCTTACCGACGTCGTGCATCAGCGCGGCCATCCGCAGGACGAAGTCCGGCCCCTCCGTCTCGTACGAGACGGCGTTGCTCACCACGGTCAGGGTGTGCTCGTAGACGTCCTTGTGCTGGGCGTGCTCGTCGATCTCCAGCTTGAGCCCGGTCAGCTCCGGCAGGAAGCGCTCGGCGAGCCCGGTGTCGACCAGCAGCCGCAGCCCGGTGATCGGGTCCGCGCCGCAGAGCAGCTTGGTGAACTCGTCGCGGATCCGCTCCGCCGTGATCCGGTCCAGGTCGCCGGCCATCCGGGTCATCGCCGCGTACGCGTCGGGGTGCACGGCGAAGCGCAGCTGCGCGGCGAAGCGGGCCGCGCGCAGCATCCGCAGCGGGTCGTCGCCGAAGGACTCCGCCGGGGTGCCCGGGGTGCGGATCACCTTGGCGGCCAGGTCGTCCAGCCCGCCGTGCGGGTCGGTGAACCGGTGCTCGGGCAGGCTGACCGCCATCGCGTTGATGGTGAAGTCGCGCCGCCGCAGGTCCTCGGCGAGGTCGGTGCCGTACTCGACGATCGGGTTGCGGCTGACCTGGTCGTAGGACTCGGCACGGAAGGTGGTGATCTCCAGCCGCAGCCCGTCGCGCTGGCACCCGATGGTGCCGAACTCCCGGCCGGTCTCCCAGATCGACTCGGCCCAGCCGCGCACGATGCGCAGGGTCTCGTCGGGGTGCGCGTCGGTGCAGAAGTCGAGGTCGTCGCCGAGGCGGCCGAGCAGGGCGTCGCGTACCGAACCGCCCACCAGGTGCAGCTCGTGGCCGGCCCGCGCGAACCGGCGGCCCAACTCGTCGGCGACCGGGGAGACCCGGAGCAGTTCGGCGACGGCGTTGCGCTGCGCGGCGGTGAGTTCGCGGCGGTCGGCGGCGTGGGGAGCGGAGGCTTCGGACATGGGAGCGCCAGACTATCGGTCCCGACGAGGATGCGGTCCGCCGGGCGCGGGTAACGGGTGGCCGTTGACTATCGTCTGTGACGTGCGGGCCCGGGCCCCGGCTCCGACGTACCTCTCTGCCTTGGAGGCGACAAGATGAGCGGCGGTCTCTACCGCAGCGCGAACGCCGCGCAGGGAGGCGGGCCGCCGCCGGGCGACGACGCCACCTTCATCTCCGCCGACCCGCTGAACCAGCCCGGCGTGGAGGCCACCGCGCCCCCGCAGGAGGTGGTCGCGGAGACCAGCGCCGCGGCGAACAGCGCGGTGATGGCGGCCGGCAGCCTGGTCAGCCGGGGCACCGGCTTCATCCGCAACCTGATGATCGGCGCGGCGCTCGGCAGCCTGGTCGGTGACGCGTTCACCACCGCGGTGTTCCTACCCAACCAGGTGTACGAGTTCCTGCTCGGCGGCGTGCTCACCAGCGTGTTGATCCCGGTGCTGGTACGCCGCCGCAAGGCCGACCCGGACCGGGGCGAGGCGTACGCGCAGCGGCTGCTCACCCTGGCGGTGCTCGCGCTGGCCGCGGCAGTGCTGATCGCGCTGATCCTGGCCCCTGTGCTGACCGCCCTCTACGCTGGCGGCAAGGACAAGAACTACACCGGCCTCGTCACCAACCTGTCGTACCTGATGCTGCCGATGTTGTTCTTCACCGGCGTGAGCGCGCTGATCGCCGCGGTGCTGAACACCCGGGGGCACTTCGCCGCACCGATGTGGGCGCCGATCCTGAACAACCTCGTGGTGATCGGCGTCTTCGGCCTCTACATCGTGGTCTACGGCGCGAAGGCGATCAATCCGGACCAGATGGGGTGGGGCCGGATCCTGATGGTCGGCGGGGGCACCCTGCTCGGCGTGGCCGTGCAGACCGCGGGCCTGCTTCCGGCGCTACGCAAGGTGGGTTTCCGCTGGAAGTGGCGCTTCGACTTCCGCAAGCTGGGGCTGAGCGAGCTGGCCAAGCTCGGCGCCTGGATGTTCTGCTACGTCGCGGTCAACCAGCTCGGTCTCTTCGTGGTGGTCAACCTGCTCACCCGCGCGGCCGGCGAAAACAGCGCCGGCCTGCTGATCTACAACAACGTCTTCCTGCTCCTGATGATGGCGCACGGCATCATCGCCGTCTCGATCATCACCGCGCTGATGCCCCGGATGAGCGGTGCCGCCGCCGACGGTCGGTTCCACGACCTCACCGCCGACCTGTCCCGGGGCACCCGGATGGTCACGGCGGTGCTCGCCCCGATCGCGGTCTGCTACGCGGTGCTGGCCGCGCCGATCTCGGTGGTGGTCTTCCGGTACGGAGCCTTCACCGGTGACAACGCGCTGGCCACCTCGACGGTGCTGCTGGTCGCCGCGGTGGGGCTGGTGCCGTTCGCGATCAGCCAGCTCTTCACCTTCGCCTTCTACGCCCTGCCGGACACCCGCACCCCGGCGCTGGTCAACATCCCCGTGGTAGTGCTGCGGGTGCTGGTCCAGGTTGGCCTCTTCGTCGTCTTCTCGCCGACCTTCGCGGCAGCGGGCATGATGCTCGGCAACGCGATCTCGTACGTGGCTGCGGCGGTGATCTCCGCGATGCTGCTCCGGCCTCGGGTGGGGCGGATCGGCCTGGGCCTGATCACGCGAACGATGGGCAAGGTGCTGGTGGCCGCGCTCGGGGCGGCCCTGGTCGGGCTGCTGGTGGTGAACCTGCTGCCTGGTGACCCGGAGGATCTGAGCTGGTTGGCGGCGGCGGTCCAGCTCGTGGTCGGTGGGGCGGTGATCGGCGGGACGTACCTCGGGCTGGCCATGCTCCTGCGGATCGGCGAGATCACCGAGGTCGTGGGCATGGTCCGCCGCCGGCTGGGCCGCTGACCGAAACCCGTCTCTCGGGGCGGGCGACACGCTGCGGGCGGACTGCACTCTCTGTGAACGAGGATCACCAGCCTGGGGATGCGCCTGTGGATAACTCCGTGATTCGCCGCTCAGGCACCGAAAGGGCCTGTGGATAACCAGCCGTACGGCTGAGCATGGCGGTCCGGTCGGGGGGAACCCGGCTGCGTCGGCGCGATTGCCGCAACGGCCGGCCCCCTCCCTGCGGACGCTTGCGGCCAACCTCTAGATTGGCCAGTACATGTGCCAGCAACGTGGCTGACAACGGGAGCAACCGGACAAGTCGGCCGCCTGCCGGCAGCTCGGCCCGGGAGCGGCGCGAAGATGACATGTCGGGGAGACGGCCAACCCGGGTAAGGTCGCTCTCGACGGGTACGGCAGGCGCCGGCGCTCCGCGTCGACACCGGTCGGCCGGTTCCTTCGAAGGCAGAGCGGGAAGCCACATGCCCAGCAGCGCGGGTCCATCGATCGACACGATCACCGAGGGAGGACGGGTGACCCAGGTCGGCGAAGGTCAGGAGGCGGAGGAGAGCGCTCCTCAGGTCATGACCTTCGGTGCTCCCACGGCCGGTGAAATCCTCGCCGAGCGTTACGAGCTGGTCGAGCACATCAACAACGACAGCGCGGGTCGGCTGGTCTGGCGCGGGGTCGACGTCATCCTGCGCCGTCCCGTCGCGGTCGTGCTGCGCTACCCGGGTGGCGACTCGGCCACCGAGATGCTCCAGGGCGCCGTCGCGGCCAGCCGTGTCATCCACCCCAACCTGGTCGGCGTCTACGACGCGATCGACGAGGCCGAGCGGGCGTACGTGGTGCGGGAGTGGGTCGACGGGCAGTCGCTGCGCGAGCTGGTCACCGACGGGCCGATGGACCCGGCGCGCGCCACCACCATCGGCAACGCGGTCGCGAGCGCCCTCGCCGCCGTGCACGCCACCGGCATGGTGCACGGCAACGTCCACCCCGGCACGGTGATGATCAGTGACGACGGCCGGGTGGTGCTGGCCGACGCGCGCACCGACGGCGCCGACAGCCAGCAGAGCGACGTCCGCGCGATCGGCGGGGTCCTCTACTTCGCCCTGACCGGGCACTGGCCGCACGCCGAGGCCCCGCTGCGTGGCGCCACCGCCGGCCACGGCCGGGCCGCCATCCCCGACGCCGTACGCGACGCGGCCGGCGCGATCGCCGCCCCCCGGCAGGTGCGGGCGGGCGTGCCGGCGTACCTCGACGACCTCACCATGGACCTGCTGGACGCCGAGATCGAGCCGCCCTCGTCGGACGTGCTCGCGGCCGAGCTGGCCCGGCTGGACGTGCCGGCCGACGAGCAGTTCCTCGACAGCGCCGGCCCGCTGCGCTTCGCGGCCGACACCGGCGAGGAGCCGTCGCCGCTCGCCGCCGCCGGCGGACGCAAGGTCGCGATCGGTATCGCCAGCCTGCTGGCGGTCGCGCTGGTCGGCCTGCTGATCGGCATCACCGCCCTGGGCGGCGGTGACGACGACCCACAGACCAACCCGGTCGCGGCGCCCTCGTCGAACGCGCCCGCCGGCGACGCCACCCCGGCCGCCATCACGGCCGGGCCGCTGAAGATCAGCACCGCCCGGATCATCGACCCGGAGGGCGACCGGACCGAGGTCCGCAACGCCGACAAGGTGTACGACGGGGACGAGGACGAGGGCTGGGAGACCCAGACCTACCGGGGGCGCGCCAACTTCGGCAACCTCAAGAAGGGCATGGGCGTCTGGATCGACCTTGGCGGCGAGCACACGGTCAAGTCCGTGCAGGTGCTCCTGTCCGCCCGGGGCGCCTCCGCCCAGCTCTACGCCGGCACCACCGACCGGCCGTCGTCGTCCTCCGGGGACGCCCAGCTCTTCGCGGACTACAGGAAGACCGCGATCGGCCAGCCGTTCGAGGAGCACGAGGGCACCAAGATGACCTTCAACGGCTTCAACGCCGACCAGAAGTACCGCTACCTGCTGTTCTGGATCACCGAGCTGCCGTCGAGCGACGGCGGCTACAAGCTCGGCGTCCAGGAGATCACGGTCCAGGGGTCGTGAGGCGGCCACCGCGCTCCGGGCACCGCATCCGCCGGACGTGGTGATGGGCGTACGCGGCGAACGGGTGACCGGTGGACCGGCGGGTCCGCCGGTCTCGTCGTCGGTGCCACCGTCCGGGCCGGCGGACCTCGATCTCCTGCACGCCCACGTGGCCGGCGACCCGCACGCCTTCGCCGAGCTCTTCCACCGGCACCGGGACCGGCTCTGGGCGGTGGCCCTGCGTACGCTCGGCGACCGCGAGGAGGCCGCCGATGCCCTCCAGGACGCCCTGCTCTCCGCCCACCGCGCCGCCGGGCGGTTCCGGGGCGACTCGGCGGTCACCACCTGGCTGCACCGGATCGTGGTGAACGCGTGCCTGGACCGGATCCGCCGCCGCCAGGCGCACCCGACGGTGCCGCTGCCGGACGGCGTCCGGGACACCGATTCCGGCACCGGGGGCGTCGAGCCGGCGGCACCCGTCCAGGACCACGACACGGCGCTCGTGGTCCGGCAGGCACTCGCCGATCTGCCGCCCGAGCAGCGGGCGGCGCTGATCCTGGTCGACGTGCAGGGTTACCCCGTGGCCGAGGTGGCCCGGATCCTCGACGTGGCCGAGGGGACGGTCAAGAGCCGGTGCGCCCGGGGCCGGGCCCGCCTGGCGACACAGCTCGGGCACCTGCGCCCCGCCAGGCAGAAGACGGAGCCGCAGGCCACCCCGCAGCGGGCGGAGCCGGCCCCGGCGACGGGCCCGAACGTGCCGGCCGTCACCCGAGGGAACCCGCGGTCGCCCGAGGGCGTCCGATCGGGGTCGGGACGGTCCCGGCGGGATCTCCACCAGGAGGACGCGTGACTGCCGGGGGGTACAGGGAGGTCGACCACGACCTGCTCGCCGACTACCTCGGCGGGGCGCTGGACGGCACCCCGGACGAGGATCTCGTCGCCCGACTGGTCGACGAGGACCCCGGCTGGGCGCAGGCGTACGCGCTGCTGGCCCCGGCCGTGGCGGACGTCCACGCGGACCTGGCCACCTGGGGCGCGTCCGCACCCGAGATGCCGGCCGACGTCACCGACCGGATCGTTGCCGCCCTGGCCCACGCCACGGCGTCCGACCCCGGCACCACGTCCGACCTCGCCACCGCGGACTCCGCAGGTCCGGGCCGATCCGAGCCGGGCCGGTCGGGGTCCGGCCGGGTTGAGCCGGG
>NZ_WAAS01000118.1:0-19348 GCF_008806585.1 Micromonospora sp. AMSO12t | reverse complement strand
CGGACGCTCACCGGCCCCCCGCCCCGGTCCGCGCCCCGGCCGACTCCGTCGCCACGTGTGCTGCCGGTGCTGCGGGGGGTGCCGGCGCTGCGGGGGCTGCCGGTAGCCACGCCGCCACCCGGAAGCCGCCCTCGGGGCGGGGCCCGGCGTGGAACCGGCCTTCCAGCAGAGCGACCCGTTCGCGCATGCCGAGGATTCCGTGCCCCTCACCGCCGACCCGGGCGCCCCGGCCCTCGTCGACGATCTCCACGGCCACCTCGTCGGGGCCGTGCTCGGCGGTGACCCGGCACCGGTCGGTGCCCGCGTGCCGTACCACGTTGGTGAGCGCCTCCTGCACGATCCGGAACGCGGCGAGGTCGACCTCGGCCGGGACGGGCCGCCGTTCGCCGACGCGCCGCAGGTCCACCCGCACCCCCGCGTCGGCGGCAGCCGCGACCAGTCGGTCGAGATCGTCCAGCCCGGGCGTCGGGTCCAGCGACGCCGACTCCGACTGCGGGCGGCGCAGCGCGCCGAGCGTACGCCGCAGGCCGGCCAGGGTGTCGCGGCTGGTCGCCTCGATGGTGGCGAGCGCGGCGCGGGCCTGGGCCGGTTGGGTGTCGATGACCCGGGCGCCCACGCCGGCCTGGATGGCGATCACCCCGATGCTGTGCGCGACCATGTCGTGCAGCTCGCGGGCGATGCGCAGCCGCTCGGCGGTGACCGCCTCGGCGGCGGTGTGCGCCCGGACGGCTGCGGCGTAGCCGCGCCGGGCCTGGACCGAGTTGCCGACCGTCCACGCGGTGACGACCGCCAGCACGGCGAGCGTGGCCCGGTTGATGGGGTCGCTGGCGGGGTTCACGAAGCCGGCGGTGATCTGCACGACGAGCACCGCGACGGCCACCGGCACCGAGACGCGGCGCGACCGGTGCGCCGCGATCAGCCCCACCACCAGGTCGATGGCCAGGAACTGCGCGTACCAGATGTCGGTCAGGTAGCCGCCCTCCGGAACGTTGACGGCTGCGGTGACCACGCACGCCGCGACGACCATCAGGGCCAGGGCGAGCACCGGGCGGCGGCGCAGCAGGCCGGCGGGCGGGACCACGGCCAGCAACGGCACCAGGTAGCGCTCGGAGAACCACCAGTCGCCGAACCCCACGCCGCCCCGGCTCGACGCGACGGCCGGGGCGAGCAGCACGGCGACGGGCAGCAGCGCGACGCCGACCCAGGGCAGGACCGCCCGCGACAGCGACGCGGCGCGGCGTGGCAGCGGCACGGTGGCGTCCATGCGCACACGGTAGACAGCCCGTCGCCGCCCGCGCATCGGCCCACGGGCGTACGCCCCGGGGCGGGTGTCCGGCCGCCGGGTGTGGCCGCCGGGGCGACGCCCTGCCGGCCGCCGCCCGGCAGCGTGGGGCAGGTGATCGAACTTCAGTCCCTGACGAGACGGTACGGCCGCACGACGGCCGTCGACGACCTCACCCTGACCGTGCGCCCCGGCCACGTGACCGGGTTCCTCGGCCCCAACGGGGCCGGCAAGTCCACCACGCTGCGGATGATCATCGGGCTCACCGCGCCGACCAGCGGCACCGTCACGGTGGACGGGGTCCGCTTCGCCGCCCGGCCACGCGGGCTGCGCCACGCCGGCGCGCTGCTCGACGCCGGGGACGTGCACGGCGGGCGCAGCGCCGTCGCCCACCTGTCGGCCCTGGCCCGCAGCAACGGCATCGCGCGCGCCCGGGTCGACGAGGTGCTCCGGGAGGTGGGGCTGTCGGCCGTCGCCCGGCGGCGCATCGGCGGCTTCTCGCTCGGCATGCGGCAGCGGCTCGGGATCGCCGCCGCGCTGCTCGGGGACCCGCCCGTCCTGCTCTTCGACGAGCCGTTCAACGGTCTCGACCCGGAGGGGGTGCGCTGGGTACGGGACCTGTTCCGGCGGCTGGCGGCCGAGGGGCGCACGGTCTTCGTCTCCAGCCACCTGATGAGCGAGATGCAGAACTGCGTGGACCGGCTCGTGGTGATCGGCCGGGGCCGGCTGATCGCCGAGCAGGGCCTCGCCGAGTTCGCCGCCGGGAGCACCCGGGCCGACGTGACCGTCCGTACGCCCGACCCGGCGACGCTGTCCGCCGTGCTCACCGCCGAGGGCGCGCACGTCCGCCCGGACGACGCCGGGGCGCTCGTCGTGACCGGCCTGACGGCCGCGCGGATCGGCGACCTCGCGCTCGCCCACCGCGTCGGGCTGCACGAACTGACCGCCCGCACCGCCTCACTGGAGGAGGCCTTCATGGCACTCACCGCCGACAGCGTCGAGTATCTCGCCGGGGAGGGGACCCGATGACCGCCGTGACCGCGCCGACCCGCCGACCGACCAATACCGACGTCCCGGCCCGGTTCCGCGACCTGCTGGCCGCCGAGTGGATCAAGCTGTGGTCGCTGCGCTCGACCCGATGGACGCTGCCGCTGGTCTTCCTGTTCGTGGTCGGGGTCAGCGTCAACGCCAGCCTCGCCGACCACCGGAACTGGCCGACGTACCCGCAGGAGCGCCGGGAGATGTTCCGCATGTACGGGCCGGTGCGCGACGCCTTCCCCGAGGCCGGCTACCTGCTGCTGATCCTCGCCTCGGCCACCATCGGCGCACTGACCATCGTCGGCGAGCACCAGAGCGGGCTGATCCGGGCCACGTTCGCCGCCGTCCCCGCCCGCCGCGCGCTGGTCGCGGCGAAGGCCGCCGTGCTGGCCGGGGTCATGCTCGTCTTCGGCGCGGTCACCGCGACGACGTCGTTCTGGGTGTCCCAGGCGATCCTCGCCGACCGGGACGCCGGCTGGTCGATCGGCGAGCCGGGGGTGCTGCGCGCGGTCGTGGCGAGCGCCGCGCTCGTGCCCGTGTGCGCGCTGGTCGGGATGGGTCTGGGCGCGCTCACCCGGCACGCCGCCGGTGCGGTGGCCGGCGCGACGGCGGTGCTCGTGCTGGTGCCGATGACGGTGGACAGCGACGAGCACCGGTGGATCGCCGAGGCGTACAACGCCCTGCCCCTCGCCGCCTGGCTACGACTGCTCGAGGTGCATCCCGACGTCATCAACCTGGACCCGTACCCGGCCACCGTCACCGGCTCCTGGCTGACCCTGGCCGCCTGGTCCGCGGCCGCCACCCTGGCGGCGATCACCCTGACCCACCGCCGCGACCCCTGACCCGGCCCGCCCCAGCGCGCGGCCCGGCCCGACCCGACGCGTCGATCATGCAGTCGTGGTGCCCGGCTAATCCCGCCCCGGGGACCTTGTCCCCCACCACAACTGCATGATCGACGGCGCACGGCGCGGCGTCAGGCCACCACGGAGACCATGCGGCCCTTGATGACGATGACCTTGCGGGGTTCCTTGCCGGCCAGCGAGGACGCGACCGCCTCCAGGGCCGCCGCGCGGACGGTCTCCTCGGACGCGTCGGCGGGGACCTCGACGCGGCCCCGCACCTTGCCGTTGATCTGCACCGGGTAGGTCACCGTCTCGGCCACCAGCAGCGCCGGGTCGGCGGTCGGGAAGTCCGCGTACGTCAGGGAGGTGTCGTGCCCCAGCCGGCGCCACAGCTCCTCGGCGACGTGCGGGGCGAACGGCGCCAGCATCAGCACCAGCGGCTCGGCCACCTCGCGCGGGGTCTCCGCCAGCCGGGTCAGCCCGTTGGTCAGCTCGATCAGCTTGGCGATCGCCGTGTTGAACCGGATCGCCTCCATGTCGCTGCGGACCCCGTCGACCACCTTGTGCAGCAGCCGCCGGGTCGCCTCGTCGGCGGGCGCGTCGGTGACCCGCAGCGCGCCGGTCTGCTCGTCGACGACCGCCCGCCAGACCCGCTGCAGGAACCGGTACGACCCGACGACCGCCCGGGTCTCCCACGGACGGGACACCTCCAGCGGGCCCATCGACATCTCGTAGACGCGGAACGTGTCCGCCCCGTACGCGGCACACATCTCGTCGGGCGTGACCACGTTCTTCAGGGACTTGCCCATCTTGCCGTACTCGCGGTTGACCTGGGTGTCGCCCAGGTAGAAGCCGCCCTCGCGCTCGGTGACCTCCTCGGCCGGCACGTAGGCGCCCCGGGCGTCGGTGTACGCATACGCCTGGATGTAGCCCTGGTTGAACAGCTTGCGGAACGGCTCGAACGACGAGACGTGCCCCAGGTCGTACAGCACCTTGTGCCAGAACCGCGCGTACAGCAGGTGCAGCACGGCGTGCTCGGCGCCGCCGACGTACAGGTCGGTGCCACCGCAGTCGCCCTCGCCGCGCGGCCCCATCCAGTACGCCTCGTTCTCCGCGTCGACGAAGCGCTCGGAGTTCGTCGGGTCCAGGTAGCGCAGCTCGTACCAGCACGAGCCGGCCCACTGCGGCATCACGTTGGTCTCGCGGGTGTAGCGCTTCGGGCCGTCGCCCAGGTCCAGCTCCACCTCGACCCAGTCGCGCCGGCGCGACAGCGGGGTCTCCGGGTTGCTGCCGGCGTCCTCGGGGTCGAACGTGCGCGGCGAGAAGTCGTCCACCTCGGGCAGCTCGACCGGCAGCATCTCCTCCGGCAGGGCGATGGCCGCGCCGGTCTCGTCGTACACGATGGGGAACGGCTCGCCCCAGTAACGCTGCCGGGAGAACAGCCAGTCGCGCAGCCGGTAGGTCACCGCGCCCGTGCCGTGGCCGTTGGCCTCCAGCCACTCGATGATCCGGGCCTTCGCCTCGGTCACCCCCAGGCCGTTCAGGTCCAGGCCGCGCTCGGGCGCGGCGCTGTTGACCGCCGGGCCGTCCCCGGTGTACGCCTTGCCGTCGAAGCCCTCCGAGGGCTGCACGGTACGCACGATCGGCAGGTCGAAGACCTCGGCGAACGCCCAGTCCCGCTCGTCCTGGCCGGGCACCGCCATGATCGCACCGGTGCCGTAGCCGGCCAGCACGTAGTCGGCGACGAAGACCGGGACCTGACCGCCGGTGACCGGGTTGGTGGCGTACGCCCCGACGAAGACGCCGGTCTTCTCCTTCGTGTCGGCCTGCCGCTCGACGTCGGTCTTGGCCGCCGCCGCCTTGCGGTACGCCTCCACGGCCGCGCGCGGGTTGGCGTGCCCGCCGGTCCACGCGTCCTTCGTCCCCTCGGGCCAGGCCGCCGGCGCCAGCGCGTCGACCAGCTCGTGCTCGGGGGCCAGCACCATGTAGGTGGCGCCGAAGACGGTGTCCGGCCGGGTCGTGAACACCCGGATCGGCGCGACGGCGGTCGGGAAGTCGATGTGCGCGCCCGTGGAGCGGCCGATCCAGTTGCGCTGCATCAGCTTGATCGGCTCGGGCCAGTCCAGCGTGTCCAGGTCGTCCAGCAGCCGGTCGCCGTACGCGGTGATCCGCATCATCCACTGCTTCAGGTTGCGCTTGAAGACCGGGAAGTTGCCGCGCTCGGAGCGGCCGTCGGCGGTGACCTCCTCGTTGGCCAGCACGGTGCCCAGCCCCGGGCACCAGTTGACCGGCGCCTGCGAGACGTACGCCAGCCGGTGGTCGTCGACGACGGCCCGGCGCTCGGCGACGGACAGCTCCGCCCACGGCCGCCCGTCGGGCGTCGGCCGGTTGCCGCCCTCGAACTCGGCGATCAGCTCGGCGATCGGGCGGGCCCGCCCCGCCCCGGTGTCGTACCAGGAGTTGAAGACCTGCAGGAAGATCCACTGCGTCCACCGGTAGAACTCGGTGTCGATGGTGGCCACCGAGCGGCGCTCGTCGTGGGCCAGGCCCAGCCGGCGCAGCTGCGCCTTGTAGCGCTCGATGTTGGCCACGGTCGTGGTCCGCGGGTGGGTGCCGGTCTGCACCGCGTACTGCTCGGCGGGCAGGCCGAACGCGTCGAAGCCCATGGCGTGCAGCACGTTGCGCCCCGCCATCCGCTGATAGCGGGCGAAGCAGTCGGTGCCGATGTAGCCCAGGGGGTGGCCGACGTGCAGGCCCGCGCCCGACGGGTACGGGAACATGTCCAGGACGTACAGCTTCTCCGCTCCGGCGCGCGGATGACCGGGGTCGGCCAGCGGGCCGGTCGGGTTCGGGGCGTGGAACGTCCCCTCCCGCGCCCAGGCGTCCTGCCAGCGCTGTTCGATCTCCTCGGCCAGGGCCGCGGTGTACCGGAACGGGGGAATGTCGGCCGGTGCTGCCTCACTCATGGCGTCTCCTCGCTTCGCTCGTCGCCGCCGGCCACGCCACGGCCGGGCTGGGTGCTGACCTCGCTCGGCGCGGTCATGTCGGTCTGGCTCGGGTCTGTCCGCCGCCGGCGCCGCGCCGCCCGAGGGCCGGCGCCGGTGCCGGGTGCCGATCGCCGGGGCGTCCGGCGGAGGGCACAAAAAAGCCCCTCGCGCAGGAGGGGCCGCCGTGCTGTCGCGCGTCAGCGCATCAGCACGGCCCGGTAAGAAGCAGGAAGAATCCGGCCATGCCCGGGAGTGTACCCCGCCGTCCGGTCCCGCACGTCGCCCGCCGCCACGGGTCGGGACGGCGACCCCGGACGTACGCGCCGCGGCAGCCCTTTGTGATCATCAACGGCACCGAGAGCGACGGTCCGATCCCCCGACCCGGCGAATGTTCGGTGCGTAACCGACCGTCTACCTGCGGGGGTCGGCGACGGCGACAAACATGGTTAGCCTGAGAGACCAGTGAGATTTCTGCGGCAGACGAGGCTCGGCGTCGCGAACCCTACGGCGGGTCCAGCTGCTCTATACAGAGCTGCCGTCCGGCGACGAGGAGGAGGCCCGTGACACAACAGACCAGGGACGAGGTGGGCGGCGTGTTGCCGCACGACGAGTTCCGTGCCGCCAGCGAAGCCATCGTGTCGAACATCGAGCAGGTCATCGAGGGCAAGACCGCCACCGTGCGGCTCGCCCTGGCCGTCCTGCTCGCCGAGGGCCACCTGCTCATCGAGGACGTGCCCGGGGTCGGCAAGACCAAGCTCGCCAAGGCCATGGCCCGGTCGATCGACTGCTCCGTGCGCCGCATCCAGTTCACCCCCGACCTGCTGCCCAGCGACGTCACGGGGGTCAGCGTCTACAACCAGGAGACGCACGACTTCGAGTTCCGCCCCGGTGCGGTCTTCGCCAACCTGGTCGTCGGCGACGAGATCAACCGCGCCTCGCCGAAGACGCAGTCGGCGCTGCTGGAGTGCATGGAGGAGCGCCAGGTCACCGTCGACGGCGTCACCTACCACCTCCAGACGCCGTTCATGGTCGTCGCGACCCAGAACCCGATCGAGATGGAGGGCACCTATCCCCTCCCCGAGGCGCAGCGCGACCGGTTCACCGCCCGCATCGCGATGGGCTACCCGGACCCGAGCGCCGAGCTGGCGATGCTCGACGGGCACGGCGCGACGGACCCGCTGGACGAGCTGCGTCCGGTCGCCGACGCCAACACCGTGCGGCAGCTGATCGGCCACGTCCGGCAGGTGCACGTCGCCGACGCCGTCAAGCAGTACGCGATCGACCTGGTCACCGCCACCCGCGAGGCCGCCGACCTGCGGCTGGGCGCCTCCCCGCGGGCGACCCTCCAGCTCCTGCGCACCGCCCGCGCGGTGGCCGCCCTGGAGGGGCGCGACTACGTCCTGCCCGACGACCTCCAGGTGCTGGCCGTGCCGGTGCTCGCGCACCGGATCATCCCCACCGCCGACGCCCAGCTCGCCCGGCGTACGACCGACGCGATCGTCTCCGAGCTGGTGCACCGGCTGCCGCTGCCGCACGACCGCGGGCGCTCCCCGTACGACACCCGCCCCACGGGCGAGGGCAACGGCCGAGCCACGTACGAGCCGCGGAGGCGGTGACGTGCGCGACGGGCTGCGCGGGCTGACCACCCGCGGCCGTTCGTTCCTGGCGGCCGCGGTCGCGGCGGCGGTCTCGGCCGGCATCCTCGGCGAGAAGGACCTGCTCCGGGTGGCCGTGCTGCTGGCCATCCTGCCGCTGCTCGCCGCGGCCTACGTCGGGCGCAGCCGCTACAAGCTGGCCTGCAACCGGTCGCTGGACCCGCACCGGGTGCCCGTCGGGGCCAGCTCCCGGGTGGTGCTGCGGTTGCAGAACATGTCCCGCCTGCCCACCGGCACCCTGCTGTTGGAGGACCGGCTGCCGTACGCGCTGGGCAGCCGGCCCCGGGTGGTGCTGGAGCGGCTCGGCGCCCACCAGGCCAGCTCGGTGGCCTACACGGTGCGCGCCGACGTGCGTGGCCGCTACGAGGTGGGCCCGCTGGTGGTCCGGATGACCGACCCGTTCGGATTGTGCGAGCTGAGCCGCGCCTTCCCGAGCACCGATCATCTGACCGTCATCCCGCAGGTCACGCCGCTGCCCTCGGTGCGCCTGCCCGGCGAGTACGCCGGCAGCGGCGACAGTCGGGCCCGCTCGGTGGCGGTGCACGGCGAGGACGACGCCGCCACCCGGGAGTACCGGATGGGCGACGACCTGCGCCGGGTGCACTGGAAGTCCACCGCCCGCACCGGCGAGCTGATGGTGCGCCGGGAGGAGCAGCCCTGGGAGAGCCGGGCCACCGTCGTGCTGGACACCCGCGCGTACGGCCACCGCGGCGACGGGCCGACGGCCTCCTTCGAGTGGGCGGTCTCCGCCGCGGCCAGCATCGCGGTGCACCTGCGGCAGGCCGGCTACAAGCTGCGTCTGGTCACGGGTTCCGGCGCGGACGTGGACGCGTCCGAGGCGGCCGGCGACGGGGTGCTCCTCGACCACCTCGCCGAGGTCCGGCTCGACAAGAACGGTGAGCTCACCACCCTGGTGCAGCGGGTCCGGCAACGGGCGGACGGCGGCCTGATCATCGGCCTCTTCGGCTCGGTGAGCACGGCCGAGGCCGAGCTGCTGGCCGGGCTGCGGGGCAACGGGGCCACCTGCGTCGGTTTCCTGCTCGACAGCTCCACCTGGCTCAACCTGCCCGCCAAGGCCCGGGCCGAGGCCGACCACGCCCACGGCGCCGCCGCGCTGGCCATGTTGCAGAGCGGCTGGCGGGTCATCGGCGTCGACCACGGCACGCAGTTGCCCGCGCTGTGGCCGCAGGCGGCCCGCGGCTCGCAGGGCTTCGCGCTGCGGGCGGCCATGGCCGAGACGGTGGCCGGCGGCATGCGATGAACGGAAGGGTCCCCTCATGATCGCCCACCGGAACCTGGGCTTCGTGGCCGCCGCGGCGACACTGCTCGCCGCCGCGCCGCTGTCGGCCATCTTCGAACGCTGGACGTGGCTGATCCAGGCGACGATCGCGGTGGCCGTGGTCGCCGCCGTGGCCGCGCTCGCCCGGCTGGCGCGGGTTCCGCTCTGGGGCCAGGCGCTGGGCATGCTGGCCGGCCTGACGCTGGCCCTGACCTGGCTCTTCCCCGGCGGCACCGAACTGCTGGGCATCGTGCCCACCCCGTCGACCTTCACGCACTTCGGCGAGCTGCTCGACGGCTCGCTGGAGGACATGCGCTCGTACGGCGTCAAGGTCCCCGACACCGACCCGCTGCTGTTCGTCACGGTGCTCGGGATCGGCGGGGTGGCCGTGGTGGTCGACGTGCTCACCGTCGGGCTGCGCCGGCCGGCGCTGGCCGGTCTGCCGATGCTGGCGATCTACTCGGTGCCCGTCGCGGTCTACGTGGACAGCGTCCCGGCGGTGCCGTTCGTCGTCGGCGCCGCCGGGTTCCTCTGGCTGCTGGTGACCGACAACGTCGACCGGGTCCGCCGGTTCGGCCGGCGGTTCACCGGCGACGGGCGGGACGTCGACGTCTGGGAGGCCTCGCCGCTGGCCGCCGCCGGCCGGCGGCTGGCGGTGGTGGGTGTGGCGCTGGCCGTGGTGCTGCCGCTGGCCGTGCCGGGGATGACGGGCGGGCTGCTGGACACGCTGGGCGGTTCGGGCAACGGCAACGGCAACGGGCGCTCCGGGCAGGGCGGCACCGGCCGGATCGACCTGTTCGCGGCGTTGAGCGGGCAGCTCAACCAGTCCGAGGTCGCCGACCTGGTCAAGGTCACCACGAACGAGCCCCGCCCCTTCTACCTGCGCTTCGGCGTGGCCGACAAGCTCACGCCGAGCGGCTTCCGTGAGGGCACCCCCACGGGCCGGCCCGTCGACGACCTGCCGGCGCCGTCCGCGCGGGGCGTCGAGCAGCGGACGTACCAGGCCACGGTCGAGGTGACGAAGACCCTCAACATGCCGCTGCTGCCGGTCTACACCGAACCGGTGCGCTCCGAGGGCCTCAACGGCAACTGGGCGTACGACCCCAGCCTCCAGGTGGTCTTCTCCCACCGGGACAACTCGCGCGACAAGCGCTACTCGTTCGAGTACGTGCGCTCGGCCTACACGCCGGCGGCCCTGCGCCGGTCGTCGCCGCTGCCGGCCGACCACGCCGTGCGGCGCCTGCATCCCGCACCGCCGCCGGTGCCCGAGGTCGAGGAGCTGGTCTCCACCCTGGTACGGGGCAAGGACACCGAGTACGACAAGGTCCGTGCGATCTACGACCACTTCTCCGCGGACAACGGCTTCACCTACTCGCTCAGCACCAAGGGCGGCACCAGCGGGCGGGAGATCGTCGACTTCCTGGACAACAAGGTCGGCTTCTGCCAGCAGTACGCCGCCGCGATGACGTGGCTGGTCCGGGCCGCCGGCGTCCCGGCGCGGGTGGCGTTCGGCTTCGCCAACGGCAGCAACTCCGGCGACGGCACGTACACGTTGACCAACCGGAACCTGCACGCCTGGACAGAGGTCTACTTCAACGAGGTCGGTTGGGTGCCCTTCGACCCGACCCCGGCGTACGGCGTGCAGGGCTCGACCCGGTCGGCCTGGGCGCCGGACATCGACGCCCCGGAGGCGGAGACGCCGACCGCAGGCCCGACGAGTGCCCCCGGCGACGTCGACCCGTCGGCCGGCCCGGCGGGGCCGGAGGGCCCCGAGGAGGACATCGACTCCGGCCTGGCCCTCGACGGCACGGCCCCGACCGACCAGGCTCCGGTCTGGCCCTGGTACGCCGCCGCGGCGGTGCTGGCCCTGCTCGCTCTGCTCGCCCTGCCGGCGCTGCGCCGCACGGCACTGCGCCGCAAGCGCAGCGGCCCGGCGAAACCGGCCGCGGCGGCGGTGCGCCCCGGGGCCACCGGCGACGCGCCCGCCGACGGGCGACGCATGGTGGTGGTGGCGGACGCGGAGCGGGCGCGGGCGGACGCGCACGCCGCCTGGGACGAACTGCTGGACACGCTTGTGGACTACCGGGTCCGGGTGGACCGGACGGAGACCCCCCGGGCGACCGCCGACCGGCTGTCCCGGGAGGCGCTCACGGCCGACGCGGGGGCGACCACGGCGGTACGCCTGCTCGGCCGCGCCGAGGAACGCGCCCGCTACGCCCGCGATCCGCTGACCGGCGAGCAGCTCCTGCCGGCCCTGCGCACCGTACGGGCCGCGCTGGCCGCACAGACCGACCGGCGTACCCGCCTGGTGGCGGCGGTGCTGCCGCCGTCGGTGCTGCTGCGCTGGCGCACGGGCACGGCCGAGGCGTCGTCCCGGCTGGTGGCGGCGGGCGGTCGGGCCCGGCACCGGTTGCTGCGCTGGAACCCGCGTCGCCTGCTGGCCGGCCGCATGGCCCGCTGACCGACGGACGAACGGGCCGGTAGGGGCACCCGCCCCGCCGGCCCGTCGCGTTCGCGGGGCCGCCGTCGCGGCACGGGCCTAAATCGGCGAGCGTTCCAGGTTCTCCGGGTCCGCTATGCCGGGTGCCGGGCCGTCACGGCGCGATACCCCCGGGGGTCGGGCCGTCGGGCCGCCAGCCGACGGCCGTCAGGGCCGACCGGCGTCACGGCCGTCAGGGCCGACCGGCGTCACGGCCGTCAGGGCCGACCGGGCTCAGGGCCGGCCGGGCTCAGGGCGGACGGGGCCGGCCGGATGCCGGACATCGGGAGATGCGGAGGATGCACGCCCCGGGGCGTGCGGAATCGTCGCTGGCCGCCGGGCGTCCCGGCGGCTGACTGTTCGTCGCGCGGCCCGCCTCAGGGGCGGGCCGGGCTCAGCGGTGCCCCTCCGGGCGCTGCCGCCACCGGTCCTCCATCCGGTCCAGGATCGAGGGCCGACGACCCGACCGGCCGCGGGGGCGACGACGACTCGTCGTCCCGCCCACGACGTGCAGGTCCGGTGACTGCCCCCGACGGTGCGACTGCACCGCGAACGCGGCCGAGGCCAGCATGACGACGAAACCCGCCACTGCCAGCGGCGGAAGCTTGATCACCGCGCCATAGACCAACAGGGCCAGCCCAGCGATGATCACGCCGGCAGCGACGAGCAGGCGACGCCGCGCGTGGAAGCGCGGATCGCTGGCGCGCACGGCCGAGGCGAATTTGGGGTCCTCGGCAAGCGACCGCTCGATCTGCTCGAACAGCCGCTGCTCGTGCTCCGAGAGCGGCACGGCACTCCTCCCCGGTCACGTTGGTCGGCCCGGTCGGGCCGACAGACCGTGGCAGCCAACCGGCTGCTTACCCGCAAGTCTACGAGGGCCCTCGCGCGTCGGAAAGCGGGACGACCTACGGCCGGGGTGGATTTTCATTTCGTCGCCCCTCGCGGACCCCGAGCAGACTGGCCGGACCTATGACGGACCGCCCGAAACGGGCAGCGGCGGCGTCAGCTGCGGCCTCCGCCTCCCGCCAGCCCCGCTCGGGCGCACCGAGGGTGAGCTGCCGTGGGGTCTCCCGCGCGGCGGCGAGCCCCTCGACCCGTACGCCGACCAGACGGACCGGCTCAACCGGGTCGAGCGCGGTGTAGAGCGCCCAGACGGTGTCGAAGATCTCCCTGGCGACGTCGGTCGGCACGCCCGTCGTGCGGGAGCGGCTGACGGTGCGGAAATCGGTCAGCCGCACCTTGAGCGACACGGTGCGCCCGACCTGCCCGGCCCGGCGCAGCCGGATGCCGACCTTCTCGGCGAGGGCGAGCAGCGCCCGGCGGATCTCCAGCGGGTCGGTGACGTCCACGTCGAAGGTCACCTCGGCACCGATCGACTTCTCCGCCTGCTCGGGGCTGACCCGGCGCTGGTCGCGCCCCCAGGCCAGCTCGTGCAGGTGGGCGGCGGACGCGTCGCCGAGCGCCTTGCGCAGCATGCCGACCGGGGCCTCGGCGAGATCGCCGATCGTGGCCAGGCCCAGCCGCCGCAGCGTCTCGGTGGACCGCTCCCCCACGCCCCACAGCGCCGACACCGGCAGCGGGTGCAGGAACTCGAGCACCCGGGTGGCCGGGACGACGAGCAGCCCGTCGGGCTTGGCGCGGGTCGAGCCGAGCTTGGCCACGAACTTGCTCGGCGCGACGCCGACGGAACAGCTCAGCCCCTGCTCCCCCGCGACCCGCTCGCGGATGCGCCGGGCGATGGCGGCCGGCGGGCCGAAGAGCCGCCGGGCGCCGGCCACGTCGAGGAACGCCTCGTCCAGGGAGAGCGGCTCGACCAGGGGGGTGACGTCCCGGAAGATCTGCATCACCGCGGCGGAGGCCGCCGAGTACTGCGTGAAGTCCGGCGGCAGGTAGACCGCGTGCGGGCAGAGCGCCCGGGCCCGGGCGGTGGGCATGGCGCTGCGTACGCCGTAGCGCCGGGCCTCGTAGCTGGCGGAGCTCACCACCCCGCGCGGGCCGGTCCCGCCGACCACGACGGGCCGACCGCGCAGCTCCGGCCGGCGACGGACCTCGACCGAGGCGAAGAAGGCGTCCATGTCGACGTGCAGGATCGGGCAGCCGGAATCGTCGGCGTCCGGCCCGAACCGGGGATCGCCACCCCGGGGCAACGACTGGCTGCGGCCCATCCCCGCAGGCTAGCCCGGACCTGCGACATCCCCGCCCGGCGGGCCGGCGCGTCAGCCGCGTACGACCAGCAGCGGGATCGCCATCTCGGCCGCCGTGTCCGCCCCGTGGTACGCCACCAGCCGGGAGACCGCCGGCGGCTCGGAGCGGGAGGCGGTCACCGCGTACGTGCCGTTGCAGATCACCACCACGTCGCCGATGCGCGCCAGGTGTTCCTCCGCCACCGGACCGAACCAGCCGGCGGCCACCACCTCGTCGCGGGTACGCACCCGGGCCGCGTCGCCGAGCACCGCCGACCAGGCGGCCACGACGTCGTCCACGGCGCCGGGGGTGACGTGCAGGTAGCGGACCCGCGGCTCCCCGGCGACCACCTCCAGCCCGGCGCGCAGCCGGGGGTCGGTGTCCAGGTCGAAGCGGTCTTCGGCCGGCACGTCGAGCTGGCCGTGGTCGGCGGTGACCAGCAGCGCGGCGTCGGGCGGCAGCCCGTCGACGAGCCGGGCCAGCAGCCGGTCCACCTCGGCGGCGGCGATCCGCCAGGGCACCGAGTCGACACCGCTGAGGTGGCCGTGCCGGTCCAGGTCGGGGTGGTAGCCGGAGACCAGGGTGGGCCCCGGCCCGGCGGCCAGGGCGGCGAGCATCCGTTCGGCGAGCGCGTCGACGCCGGCCGCGCCGCGGTAGTCGCCGCCCCGGTTGGCGGCCAGCGTCAGCCCGCTGCCGCCGAACTCGGGCCGGCTCACCACGGTCACCGCGACCCCGGCGGCGCGGGCCCGCTCCAGCTGGGTACGCACCGGCTGCCAGCGCAGCGGCGCCGGATCGGCCGCCCACTCGATGTGGTTGAGCACCCGGTCGGTCCCCGGCACCCGCACCGTGAACCCGAGCACGCCGTGCGCGCCGGGCGCGGCGCCGGTGCCCAGCGTCACCAGGCTGGTCGGCGTGGTCGACGGGAAGCCGGAGGTCAGCTGCCGCCCGACGGTGGCGGCGAGCCCCACCAGGGTCGGCGCGTACGGGGCGGCGGTCGGGATCTGGTGCCAGCCGAGGCCGTCGACGAGCAGCACCGCGATCCGGCGTACCCCGGGCAGCGCGGCCCGCAGTCCGAGCGGGTCGGTGGCGCCGGGCACGTCGAGAACGGCGAGCGCGGACGGCAGGACGTCGGCGAGGCTGGCGTCGCCGTAGCGCGGCCCGACGATCTCCAGCGTGGGCCCGGGCGGGCGCGGCGGGCGGGGCGGGTCGGTCACGGGCGGCGGGCGAACAGGTGCAGCTGGGCGGCGAGGTCCCGCCAGGGCGCCCGCGCGGCGAGCGCCCGCTCCAACTCGACCAGGGCGGCGGGCTGGCCGTCGGCGACGGCGGCGGGGAGCAGGTCGGCGAGCACGCGTACGCCGTGGATCTGCTCGACCGCGAGCCCGGCGGCGGTGAGCAGCGCGGCGGCGCCGTCGGCGTCGTAGCGCCGGCGCAGGGTGTCCCGGGTGCCGGCGGTGCCGGCCGGATCGGCGGCCAGCGCGGCGGCGACGTCCAGGTGCCCGTTCATGGCCCGGCCGAGCACGGCGGCGGCCCGGCCGGCGACGAGCACGCTCGCGGCGCCGCCCGGCCGCAGCGCGGCGGCCAACGCCGCCACCACCGCCGCGGGATCGTCGACGACCTCCAGCACGGCGTGGCAGAGCACCAGGTCGGCGCTGCCCGGCTCGACCAGGCCGGCGAGCGCGTCGCCGTCGCCCTGCACGGCGCGGACCCGCTCGGCCACGCCGGCCTCCGCGGCCCGGCGGGTCAGTGCGGCGAGCGCGTCGGGACTGGCGTCGACCACGGTGACCCGGTGCCCGGCCTGGGCCAGCGGCACGGCGAAGCCGCCCGTGCCGCCGCCGACGTCGAGCACGGTCAGCGCGGTGCCGGCGCGGCGCTCCAGCTCGGCGCGCAGCACCGACCAGATCACGGCGGTACGGGGGGTCAGCGGCGGCCCGGCGAGCCGGCCTGGGGTCTGCTCCACCCGGTCGAGCCTAGTCACCCGGTCCAGCCGCACCGCGCCGCACCTGTGGCGGCCCGGCCTGCTCCGGGTGGGAGATCAGGACTCGCCGGCTGCGGCGTCGTCCTCGGCCCGCGACCGCAGGGCGTTGGCCACCGGGCCCTCGACGATCTCGTACTCGCGCGGCTCCGTGTGGTGGCTCGGGGTCCAACCGGCGCCGAGCCGGGTCCGCCGGGAGTTCGCCACCCCACCGCTACGGTCGTTGTTTCCCATGATCGTTCGTCCCCCTCGTGCTCGCGCGGGCCACTCTGCCCACGCGAGCTGGAGTGTCCCTCCATCCGGCGCGGAAAACCGTAATGTGGATCACTGCCGTCAGCGGAAGTCGCGCGAGGGCGGACTGACCGGGGGCTCGATGGCGTCCAGCCGGTCGGCGGTGAGGTTGATCACTCCCTCGTGCCGCTGCAACCGCCCCCGCACCACCAGCGCGGCGCTCGTGCGGGCCACCCGCCGGTAGCGCTGCCACAGGCCCGGGGAGCAGGTGACGTTGAGCATCCCCGTCTCGTCCTCCAGGTTGAGGAAGGTGACCCCGCCGGCGGTCGCGGGCCGCTGCCGGTGGGTGACGATCCCGCCGACCCGGATGCGTCGCCCCGGCTCCACCCCGCCGAGCCGGGCGATCGGCACCGCGCCGAGCGCGTCGAGCCGGGGGCGGATGAAGCTCGCCGGGTGGCTCTCCGGCGACAACCCGGTCGCCCAGACGTCGGCGACCAGCCGTTCCACCGCCTCCATCCCGGGCAGGGTGGGCGCGGTCGCGCCGGTCACCGTGCCCGGCAGCCGGCCCGGCCGGTCCTGGGCCGCCGCGCCGGCGGCCCAGAGGGCCTGCCGCCGGGACAGCCCGAAACAGGCGAAGGCGTCCGCGGTGGCCAGCGCCTCCAGCTGCGCGGCGGTGAGACCCACGCGCCGGGCCAGGTCCGGCATGTCGCGGTACGGCCCGCGCGCCGCCCGCTCCGCCTCGATCCGCTCGGCCACCCCGTCGCCGAGGGTACGCACGCCGGAGAGCCCGAGCCGGACGGCGGGCCCGTCCAGCCCCCAGGCGTGCGGCGGCTCCCCCGGCGCGCTGCCCCACCGGGTCCGCGGGGTGGACTCCAGCACCGCCAGCGCGCCGCTGGCGTTGATGTCCGGCCGACGCACCTCCACCCCGTGCCGGCGGGCGTCGTCGACAAGCGTCTGCGGCGAGTAGAAGCCCATCGGCTGGGCGTTGAGCAGCGCGGCCAGGAACGGCCCCGGGTGGTAGCGCTTGAGCCAGGAGCTGGCGTAGACCAGGTAGGCGAAGCTCATCGCGTGGCTCTCCGGGAAGCCGTAGCTGGCGAACGCGGAGAGCTTGTGGAAGACGTCGTCGGCCAGCTCGCCGGTGATGCCCCGCTCGGCCATGCCCGCGTAGAGCCGGTCGGCGATGCGGGCCATCCGCTCGGCGGAGCGCTTGGCGCCCATCGCCCGGCGCAGCTGGTCGGCCCCCGCCGCGTCGAAGCCGGCCAGGTCGATGGCGAGCTGCATCAACTGCTCCTGGAACAGCGGTACGCCGAGGGTCTTCTCCAGCGCGTTGCGCATCAGCGGGTGCGGGTAGGTCACCGGCTCCTGGCCGTTCTTGCGCCGGATGTACGGGTGCACCGAGCCGCCCTGGATCGGGCCGGGCCGGATCAGCGCCACCTCGACCACCAGGTCGTAGAACTCGCGGGGCTTCAGCCGGGGCAGGGTGGCCATCTGCGCGCGGCTCTCCACCTGGAACACCCCGACCGAGTCGGCCCGGCAGAGCATGTCGTAGACCTCGGGGTCGTCCAGCGTCATGTCCCCGAGGTCCAGGCTCATCCCGATCATGTCGTAGCCGTAGTGCAGCGCGGAGAGCATGCCGAGCCCGAGCAGGTCGAACTTGACCAGGCCGACGGCGGCGCAGTCGTCCTTGTCCCACTGGAGCACGCTGCGGCCCGGCATCCGCCCCCACTCCACCGGACACACCTCGATCACCGGCCGGTCGCAGATCACCATGCCGCCGGAGTGGATGCCCAGGTGCCGGGGAAACGTCTGCAACTCGTTGGCGTACGCGACCACCTGCTCGGGGATGTCCGCCACGTCGACCGGGGCCACGGAGCCCCAGCGGTCGATCTGCTTGCTCCAGGCGTCCTGTTGGCCAGGCGAGAACCCGAACGCCTTGGCCACGTCCCGCACCGCCGAGCGGGGCCGGTAGGAGATGACGTTGGCCACCTGCGCGGCGTGCTCCCGGCCGTACCGGGCGTAGACGTGCTGGATCACCTCCTCCCGGCGGTCGGACTCGATGTCCACGTCGATGTCGGGCGGGCCGTCGCGCTCCGGGGCGAGGAAGCGCTCGAAGAGCAGCCGGTGCCGGACGGCGTCCACGTTGGTGATCCGCAGCGCGTAGCAGACCGCCGAGTTGGCCGCCGAGCCCCGCCCCTGGCAGTAGATGTCCTGCTCGCGGCAGAACGTGACGATGTCGTAGACCACCAGGAAGTAGCCGGGGAAGCCCAGCTCCTCGATCATGTTCAGCTCGTGGTCGAGCTGCGCGTACGCCCTGGGGTGCGCCTCGGGCGGGCCGTAGCGCTCGCGGGCGCCGGCGTGGGTCAGGTGGCGCAGCCAGCTCATCTCGGTGTGCCCCGGCGGCACCGGGTACGCCGGCAACCGCGGCGCGACGAGCTGGAGGTCGAAGGCGAGCTCGGCCCCGAACTCGGCGGCCCGGGCCACCGCACCCGGGTACGCGGCGAACCGGGCCGCCATCTCGGCGCCGCTTCTCAGGTGGGCGGTGCCGGCCGCGGGCAGCCAGCCGTCGATCTCGTCCAGGCTGCGCCGGGCCCGGACGGCCGCGACGGTGGTGGCCAGCCGCCGCCGGCCCGGGGTGGCGTAGTGCACGTTGTTGGTGGCCACCGTGGGCAGGCCGGCCGCCGCCGCCAGCTGGGCGAGCGCGTCGTTGCGGTCGGCGTCCACCGGGTGCCCGTGGTCGGTCAGCTCCACCGCCACCGTCTCCGCACCGAACAGGGCGGTCAGCCGGTCCAGCTCGCGGGCCGCCGCGTCCATCCCCTCGGTGAGCAGCGCCGACGGCACGTGCCCCTTGCGGCAGCCGGTGAGCACCAGCACGTGGTCGCGCAACTCGGCGGCGATCTCCTCCAGCTCGCCGTAGACCGGGCGGCCCTTCTCCCCGCCGCGCAGCTGGGCGCGGGCGATGGTCGAGGCGAGCCGGGCGTACCCCTCGTGGCCGTGGGCGAGCAGCAGCAGGTGCCGCCCGAGCGGGTCGGGCTCGCCGTTCTGCGGGCCGGGCAGGTCCAGGGAGAGTTCGGCGCCGAAGATCGTCGGCAGGTGCAGCGCGCGGGCCGCCTCGGCGAAGCGCACCACCCCGTAGAAGCCGTCATGGTCGGTGACGGCGAGCGCGGTGAGGCCCAGCCGGGCCGCCTCCTCGGCCAGTTCCTCCGGGTGGCTGGCACCGTCGAGGAAACTGAAGTTGGTGTGCGCGTGCAACTCGGCGTACGGCACCGCGTCGTCGGGGCGGGCCACCTCGGGCGGCTGGTAGTGCTCCCGCTTGCGGCTCCAGGCGGGAGAGTCGCCGCCGTCGGCGTCCACGGCCAACGGGTCGACCACGTGCAGGTGCCGCTCGTCGCGCACCCGGCT
>NZ_WAAS01000117.1:0-19477 GCF_008806585.1 Micromonospora sp. AMSO12t | reverse complement strand
AGGGCACTGCGCCCGCCTCCAATGCGAGGCGGTGCGGCCGGTCGTCGCCCGTCGGGTCCGACCCCGCCGGGCGACGGCCCCACCGGCTCCCATCGGTGGGACCGCCGCCGGCGGGGCGCCGGCGCGACGGGTCAGCGGGCGCGCCGGCGCCCCCGGAGGGAGGGGTCAGTGTCCGGGCGGCGCCCCGACGAAGGCGGCCCAGGCGGCCGGCGGGAAGAGCAGCGCGGGGCCGGACGGGTCCTTGGAGTCGCGGACGGCGACCGTGCCCGGGACCACCGCCATCTCCACGCACGCCCCCTCGTCGCCGCTGCGGCTGCTCTTGCGCCACCGCGCCACGGCCAGCGCCGCGCTGATCGTCGGTGTCATGGTCCTACCGTCCCTTCAGGAGTTGGAGGAGCTGGTCGCGGCTGTCCGCCGGGCTGAGCGCGACGGTCCGCAGGTGCTCCATGATCTTGGTGCAGGTACGCAGGTCGCCCGGCCGGTCGAGGACCATCTGCCCGGCCACCGTCTCGACCGAGGCGATGATCGGGTCCTCCGGGTCTGCGAACTCCAGGATGTGCAGCGAGCCCCGGGTGCCCCGGTGGTAGCCGGCGGCGAGCGGGATCACCTGGACCGTGATGTTGGGCAGCTCGCCCATCTTGACCAGGTGGTGCAGCTGCGACTCCATCACCGACCGGTCGCCGACGGGCCGCAGCAGCGCGCCCTCGTCGATGATGGCGTCCAGGATCGGCGGCTGGTCACTGATGAGCCGCTGCTGCCGGTCGAGCCGGAACTGGACCCGCTGCTCCACCTCGTCGTCGCGCAGGGTGTGCGGGCCGCCGCGCATCACGCCCCGGATGTAGTCGGCGGTCTGCAACAGCCCCGGCACCACCGAGGGCTCGAAGTTGGCGATGCCGGTGGCCTCGGCCTCCAGCGCGATGAAGTCGATGGTGCGCCGGTCGAGCAGGTGCGAGTAGGACACCCACCAGCCGGGCTTGCGCGCGTCCTTGGCGAGCTGCACGGCGGCGGCCACCTCGTCCGCGCCGACCCCGTAGAGGGTGAGCAGGGCGCGCACGGTGGCGGGGCTGACCAGCGTCTGCGCGTTCTCGTAGCGGGACAGGGTGCTGCGGGTGCTGCTGATCTCGTCCGCCGCCGCCTCCAGCGTGAGGCCGGCGGCTTCCCGGTGGGTGCGCAGCGCGATGCCCAGTCGCCGGGCACGGGCGGTCTTCGGAGCCATGCATCGATCGTCGCACATCTTCCCGGGAACGTGTAGATGAGAGAACGTCGATGAGAGTTGCATTCATAGCTGTAGACATGTCAGTCTGTCATCGCGTCCTCACTGCCGGTTGTCGTGGCGACGGCGGTGGTGAGCGACCGGAGGGGAAGGGGCGCGCGGCGATCGGGTTTCTCCCCCGTACCCGATCGCCGCGTGCCACGCCCCGTGGCCCGTCAGCCGGAAGGGGATCGACGTGCCTACTGCCCGACAGGCTCGCGCCGACCGCCCCGGCGGGCACCGATGACGCGGTTCCTGGTGGTGCTCACCGACGTGCGGCCGACCGAGGGCGCCGGACGCGACGAACGCAACTGCCCCGAGCGCCGCCGTCAGGTGGTCGGGGCGAGCAGCCGCGAGGCGGCGGACCGGATCGCGGGCGCGTTCATGGCGCTGGGCATGGTGCGGGCCGGCCGGCAGCGGGTCAAGGTGATCGCCATCGGCCGGCGGCACGCGCGCGGCTGACGCCGCCGAGGGCGGTGCGGTCGCAGGAGGCGGCCCCGCCGGGTGGGAGGGCCGCCCGGCAGGCGGCCCGGCCCGGCGGGAGGCGCGGCCCGGCGCCCCGCCGGGCCGTCCGCGTCACAGCATCCGGCGCCGCTTCAGGTAGGCGACCAGGTCGTCGTAGACGCCCCCCTCGTTGGCGAACATCGCCACGTTGCGGGCGGTGGCCATCCACGGCTTCGTCGACGGCCGGACCTCCTTGACCGCCCGCTCCAGGTCCCGGTGCTCGATCATCCGCACCTCGCCGGTGCGTACCGAGTCGGCCATCGCGAACTCGGCGGCCGTCTCGCAGAGGTGGGCCAGGTCGGCGCCCGAGTAGTCCTCGGTGGCGGCGACGATCTTCCGCAGGTCGATCCCCGCGATCGGCCGCTCCCGCAGGTGGTACTCCAGGATGGCGCGGCGCGCCTCGGCGTCCGGCGGCAGCACCAGCACCACCCGGTCGAGCCGCCCGGGACGGCGCAGCGCCGGGTCGACGTCCCACGGGGTGTTGGTGGCGGCCAGCACGAAGACCCCCTCGTTGCTGCCCTCCATCCCGTCCAGCTCCGCCAGCAGCTGGTTGCCCAGCGTCCGCATCGAACTGGAGCCGACCTGCGAGCGCTTGTGCCCCAGCGCGTCGACCTCGTCCAGGAAGAGCACGCAGGGCGCGTTGCGGCGGGCCGCCTGGAACAGCTCGTGCAGGTTGCGCTCCGAGTTGCCCATCCACATGTCGAGCACGTCCACGATGGACAGCGAGATGAACTTCGCGCCCATCTCCCCGGCGACCGCCCGGGCCAGGAACGTCTTGCCGCAGCCGGGCGGGCCGTAGAGCATCAGGCCGCCACGGAGGCTCTTGCCGTACATCCTGCGCAGCTCAGGGTTGCGCAGCGGGCCGAGGAAGGCCAGCTCCAGCCGCTCCTTGACCGCCGACATGCCGCCCACGTCGGCCAGCCGGATGCCGGAGGCCTCCACGTCGTACACCCGGTCGGAGTGGCCGGCGACCGGCTCCGGCTCGTCGCCGGCGCGGGCGAACCGCGGCGGCACCACGTCGGCCAGTTCCTGCTCGTAGGCGGCGAGGGGATCCTGGTCGGCGGTCGCGGCGGAACCGCCGGGCCCGGCCGGTGCCGGGCGCTGCGCCGGCGGCCGCGGGTCCGCCGGGGCCGGCGTCGGCGGCGGGGGCACGGAGCCGCCCAGCGCCCGCTGCATCAGCGCCTGCGCCTGGCCGTTGCCCGGATCCCGGGCGAGGGCCTGCCCGACCTGCGCGATCGCCTCCCCGGCCCGGCCGGCGTCCAGCAGCAGCGCGGCGAGGTGCAGGCGCAGCGGCAGGTCGTCGGGGCGGGCGTCCAGGGCCGCCGTCAGGGACTCGATGAGGGGATCAGCGCTCATAGGACGTGCAGCGTAGTGGGCGCCCCGTGCCGTCACCGTCCCCGTACGGGCGGTTACGGAGCGTGAATCCTTTGTTGACCGGTTGCTGCGGCGGTCCGGCTGTCCCCGGGTATCGGCAGCCGGTGCCCGCCACGCACAGTAAGGTCAACCGGGTGAGCGCCACGACCGGAGCAGTCGCGTACGAAGAGGTGACGCAGTGACCACCCCAGGCAGGACCCGCGTGGCGATCGTGTTCGGCGGCCGCAGCCCGGAGCACGGCATCTCCTGCGTCAGCGCCGGCAGTGTTCTCGGCGCCCTCGACCCGGACGAGTTCGAGGTGGTGCCGGTGGGCATCACCCGGGCCGGCCAGTGGGTGCTGACCAGCGGCGACCCCGGTCAGTTGGCGATCAACGCGCGCCGGCTGCCGGAGATCACCGCCGAGTCCGGCACCGACATCGTGCTGCGGGCCGACCCGACCGGCAACGGGCTCATGGTGCTCGACCCCACCGAGGGGCCCCGGGCGCTCGCCGACGTCGACGTGGTCTTCCCGGTGCTGCACGGCGCGTACGGCGAGGACGGCACCATCCAGGGCATGCTGGAGATGGCCGGCATCCCGTACGTCGGGGCGAACGTCTTCGCCTCCGCCGCCGCCATGGACAAGGAGTTCACCAAGAAGCTCTGCGCCGTCGAGGGCATCCCGGTGGGCCCGTACGCGGTGCTGCGTAACGGGATGACGTTGAGCGAGGCGGAGAAGGAGCGGCTCGGCCTGCCGGTCTTCGTGAAGCCGTCCCGGGCCGGTTCGTCGTTCGGCATCAGCAAGGTCGACGACTGGGCCGACCTCGACGCGGCGGTCGCCACCGCCCGGCAGATCGACCCGAAGGTGCTCGTCGAGGGTGCGGTCGTCGGGCGCGAGATCGAGTGCGGCGTGCTGGAGGGCGAGGCGGGCGGCGCGCCGGAGGCGTCCGTGCTGGCCGAGGTCCGGGTGGTCGGGGACTACGACTTCTACGACTTCGAGGCGAAGTACATCGACTCCGAGTCCGCCTGCGAGTACGACATCCCCGCCGGCCTGCCGGAGCGGGTGACCCGCCAGATCCGGGAGTACGCCACCCGGGCCTTCACCGCGCTCGACTGCGCGGGCCTGGCCCGGGTCGACTTCTTCGTCACCCCGGAGCTGGACGTCTACCTCAACGAGATCAACACCATGCCGGGCTTCACCCCGACGTCGATGTTTCCGCGCATGTGGGCGGCGTCCGGGCTGGAGTACCCGAAGCTGGTCAACCGCCTCATCCGCACCGCCCTGCACCGCGGCGTCGGCCTGCACTGAGCCGCTCGCGCCGGGAAGGGCACCCGCCTGACGCCTGACGCGCGGGAAGGTGCCCTTCCCACCGCCCGCCCCGCGCACGCGAGGCGGGCCGGGTGCGGAGACCGTGTCAGGTCCGGCAGCCGCTGGGGGTGTCGGCGGCGGCGACGGAGGGCACGGAGGCCACGATCGTGTCCGAGACGGGGGCGACCCACTGCAACCCCTGCCCGTAGAAGTGCGGCACGCGGACCGTGACGGCGGTCTCCCGGTCCATGGTGGTGAGCACGGTGGCGTCGCGTTCCTCGCTGGCGTACCAGCAGACCCGGTTGACCGTCCAGACGTGGTCGGTGTCGTCGACGGCCGGCGTGGCCCCGCCGCAGGCGACGGTGACCGCTGGGTCGCCGTACGCGGCGTTCTGCTCCGGGCCGGCCGTGACCGGGCGCTGGGCGAGGTCGTTGACCGTGGGCGGCAACTGGGAGAGCAGGGCGCGGCAGACCGTGGCGGGCCGTTCGGCCAGCGCCGGCGCGGCCATCTCGACCGGGGCGGTGGAGCGCGGCCCGGCGCTCGTGGCGGTCGCGCTCGGCGTGGCGGCCGGCTCGGCCCGCTCGTCGGGGGAGAGTTGGGCGAACGCGAACGCGCCCACCAGCACGGTGACCGGCAGCGCGATCAGCGTGGCGACCAGCGCGGCGCCGCGGGTCGTGCGGTCGCGGGTCGGGCGGTCGGGGGCCACCTCGTCCGGCTGGGCGGAATCGGTCACGGGAGAGTCAGTGATCTTGTCCACTTACAGGCGCACCACCGAACATGTGAGGGTGCGGGTGATGCCGGGCACCATCTGCACCTTGCTGACGATGAGTTTACCGAGCTCGTCGACGGTCTTCGCCTCGGTGAGCACGACCACGTCGTACGGCCCGGTGACGGCGTCGACGCGTACCACGCCGGAAAGGTCCGAGATGAGACCGGCCACGTCACGCGCCCGGCCGACCTCGGTCTGGATGAGGATGTACGCCTGTACCACGACTCGACCTCCGTCCGTCGCCGCCCTGGAGCGGCCCGAAGGGAGAAAGTACCTTACGGACCAGGTCTGATCCCTATCGGTGGTCAAGGAGAAGCGGTGAGCGAGCAGCACGGCGGAGGAGCGGCATGAGCGTCGCGGGGATCGGCGAGTTCGGCCTGATCGACCGGGTGACCGCCCGGTTGTCGTACGGATCGACGGTACTGCTGGGCCCGGGGGACGACGCGGCGGTGGTGGCCGCCCCGGACGGCCGGGTCGCGGCCTCGACCGACGTGCTGGTGGAGGGGCGGCACTTCCGGCGGGACTGGTCCAGCGCGCGTGACGTCGGCCACCGGGCGGCGGCGGCGAACCTGGCCGACATCGCCGCGATGGGGGCGCAGCCGACCGCGCTGCTGGTGGCGCTCTGCATGCCGCCCGAGCTGGATCCCGCGTGGGCCGAGGAGCTCGCCGACGGGCTGGCCGCCGAGGCGGCGAAGGTCGGCGCGAGCGTGGTGGGCGGGGACATGTCGGGCAGTCCGACGCTGACCATCGCGGTCACGGCCCTCGGCGACCTGGGTGGCCGGCCGCCGGTGACGCGCTCCGGCGCGCGGCCCGGTGACGTGCTGGCCCTGGCCGGCCGCATCGGGTACGCGGCGGCCGGGCTGACCGTGCTCTCCCGGGGCTTCCGTACGCCCCGGCTGCTGGTGGAGGCCTGCCGGCGGCCCGAGGTGCCCTACGCGGCCGGGCCGCACGCCGCCCGGCTCGGCGCCACCTCCATGATCGACGTGTCGGACGGGCTGCTCGCCGACGTCGGGCACGTGGCGAAGGCGAGCGGGGTCGCCGTGGACGTGCGCCGGGACGCCTTCGAGGTGCCCCGGCAGATGCGCGACGCCGCCCAGGCGCTCGGCGTCGACCCGTACTCCTGGCTCCTTGCCGGGGGCGAGGACCACGCGCTCGCCGCGACCTTCCCGTCGGCGGTGGCGCTGCCGGCCGACTGGCGGCCGATCGGGCGGGTGACGGAGGGCTCGGGTGTCACGGTCGACGGGCGGCCGTACGACGGACCCGCTGGCTGGGACCACTTTCGGTAAGGCCCGATCGGCGTCGTACCCTTTACTCCGTGAGTGAGATCGAGATTCGGGCCGAGCGTTTCGACTCGCCGGTGGCGCAGCGGCTGATCCGCGCCGCGCTGGCCGACCTCGGTGCCCGGTACGGCGGCAGCGGCGACGAGACCCCGGTCGACCCGGGCGAGTTCGCGCCGCCCGCCGGCGCCTTCCTCGTCGCCCACCTCGGCGGCGAGCCGGTCGGCTGCGGCGGCTGGCGCAGCCACGGTGACGAGGGTGACACCGCCGAGCTGAAGCGGATGTACACCGCGCCGGCGGTCCGGGGCCGGGGCGTGGCCCGGGCGGTGCTGGCGGCGGTGGAGCGCTCCGCGCGGGAGCACGGGCGCAAGCGGATCGTCCTGGAGTGCGGCGACAAGCAGCCGGAGGCCATCGCCATGTACACGGCGGCCGGCTACGAGCGCATCCCGAACTTCGGCTTCTACCGCGACGCCCCGGGCTGCATCTCCTTCGCCCGCACGCTCTGACCGTTCCGCGCGTGCCCTGACCCGTTTCGGCGCGCCGAGGGCCGCCGGCCCCGTCTCGCGCCGGGGGCCGTTCCGGACCTCGGCGCGCCGCACGCCCCGCATTGTGCGCGGACGGGCATCGGAGGTGGAGCGTCGCCGGACACGACAGAACCGGCGGACCGCAACGGCCCGCCGGCAATGACGAGTGTGAAGCTGGGGCCTACCGCGTCAGGCGCGGGTGACCTTGCCCGCCTTGATGCAGGAGGTGCAGACCTTCAACTTCTTGGTGTTGCCGCCACCGGCCGGGGTACGCACCGACTGGATGTTCGGGTTCCAGCGGCGGTTGGTCCGCCGGTGCGAGTGGGACACGTTGTGGCCGAAGCCCGGTCCCTTGCCACAGACGTCGCACACGCTAGCCACGGGATACTCCTGGGATTGAAACGTTCATGAGGTCGCCGCCAGGCGCAGCCCGGGCAACCTGGCCAGGTTACCCGATGACCCGGGACCCGACCAACCGGCCCCGGACGCAGGCCCGAGGTGGGGCCGGCACCGCGCGACGCGGGTCCCGGTCGCCCGGCCCGCACCCGCCCCCGCGGCATCGCCGCACCTGGGGACACGCCACGAGGATAGTGGGTGCGCCGCGGCTGCCGGACACGCCGTGGGAGTCGCGTCGACCCCGGCGCGTGTCGGTGCGCGCCAGTAGGCTTCTCGCCGTGCTGGACACCCTCGACGCCGCCGCGGTCCGCCGTTGGTGCGCGGGCGGGCTGGTCGCGCTCAAGCGCCACCAGGGCGAGATCGACGACCTGAACGTCTACCCGGTGCCCGACGGCGACACCGGCACCAACATGGTGCTCACCCTCACCTCGGCCCAGCAGGCGCTCGCGATGGACCTCGGCACCCTCCCGGAGGACGGGCCCACCGCGCACGGGCACGCGTTGCGGCTGATGGCCCGGGGCGCGCTGCTGGGCGCGCGGGGCAACTCGGGGGTGATCCTGTCGCAGATCCTGCGCGGCTTCGCCGACGCCGTCGCCGCCGCGCCCGCCGTGCGGGGGCGCGAGCTGGCCGCCGCCCTGCGCGACGGCACCGCCGCCGCCTACGCCGCGGTCGCCCGCCCGGTCGAGGGCACGCTGCTCAGCGTCGTCGCCGCGGCGGCGCACGCCGCCGAGCGGGCCGACAGCGACGACCTGCGGGCGGTCGTCCGGGCGGCGGCGGGCGGGGCGGCGCACGCGTTGGCGCGCACCCCCGAGCAGCTTCCGGCGCTGGCCCGCGCCGGCGTGGTGGACGCCGGCGGCCAGGGCCTGTGCCTGCTGCTCGACGCCCTGGTCGAGGTCGTGACCGGCGAGAGCCCCGAGCGTCCCGCGCCCGCGCCGCGCCCGGTCCGCCCGCCGGCCACCGCCGTGCGCGAGACCGGTTCCGAGGAGTACGCGTACGAGGTGCAGTTCCTGCTCGACGCCGGGCCGGAGGCGGTGGCCCGGCTGCGGGAGGAGCTGGCGGCCCTGGGCGACTCGCTGGTGGTCGTCGGCGACGGAAACGCCGGCACGGGCACCTGGAACGTGCACGTGCACGTCAACGACGTGGGCGCGGCCATCGAGGCGGGCGTGGTGGCCGGCCGGCCGCACCGCATCTCGGTGACCCGCTTCGCCGACCAGACCGCACCGGTGTCGCCCCCCGCGGCGGCGGACGGGCGGGCCGCCGTGGTGGTGGCCGCCGGCGCGGGCATCGCCGAGCTGTTCGCCGGCGAGGGCGCGACGGTGGTGCCCGGCAACCCGTCGATCGGCGAGCTGCTGGACGCGATCCGCGCCACCGGGGCGGCCCGCGTGGTGGTGCTGCCCAACGACCCCGACACGCAGGCGGTGGCGAACGCCGCCGCCCGGGAGGCGCACGGGCTCGGCGTGAAGGTCAGCGTGGTGCCGACCCGCTCACCGGTGCAGGCGCTGGCCGCCCTCGCCGTACGCGACCCGGGGCGGCGCTTCGCCGACGATGTGATCGCGATGGCCGAGGCGGCCGGCGCGTGCCGCTACGCCGAGGTCTGCTACGCCCGCCGCGAGGCGCTGACCGTCGCCGGCCCCTGCCGTCCCGGCGACGTGCTGGCGCTGGTCGAGGGGGAGGTGCACCTGATCGGGTCCGACCTGGCCGACACCTGCGCCGCCGTGGTCGACCGGATGCTCGGCGGCGGCGGTGAGCTGGTGACCCTGCTCTCGGGGGCGGACGCTCCCGACGGGCTGGCGGACGCGGTCCGCGAGCACGTCGGGCGGCGCTGGCCGTTCGTCGAGGTGCAGGCCTATCCGGGCGGGCAGCCGCACTATCCACTCCTGGTGGGGGTCGAATGACGTCCGAGCCGGCCACGATGGACACGCCGCTGAAGAAGCTGGTCGGCGAGAAGACCGCGAAGGCCCTCGCCGGGCACCTCGACCTGCACACCGCCGGTGACCTGGTCTACCACTTCCCGCGCCGCTACGACGAGCGCGGCGAGCACACCGACATCCGGTCGCTCGACGTCGGCGAGCAGGCCACCGTGCTGGCCCAGGTGCAGCGCACCGCCGTACGCCCGATGCGCCAGCGCCGGGGCAACCTGCTGGAGGTGACGGTCGGCGACGGCTCGGGCGGCACCCTGACCCTGACCTTCTTCGGCAACCAGGCCTGGCGCGAGCGCGAGCTGCGCCCCGGCCGGTGGGGGCTCTTCGCCGGCAAGGTCACCGAGTTCCGGGGCAAGCGGCAGCTCAACGGCCCGGAGTACGTCCTGCTCGGCGAGGGCGGCGACGGCGAGGCGGCGGCCAACGAGGAGATCGAGGAGTTCGCGGGCGCGCTGATCCCGGTCTACCCGGCCGCCGCGGCGGTGCCCACCTGGGTGATCGCCCGCTGCGTCCGGGTGGTGCTGGACACCTTCACCGCGCCGGAGGATCCGCTGCCCGCGACCCTGCGGGCGAGCCGCAACCTGGGCGGCATCGACACGGCGCTGCGCGAGATCCACCGACCGACCAGCAAGGAGGCGCTCTACCGGGCCCGGCACCGGCTCAAGTGGGACGAGGCCTTCGCCGTGCAGCTCACCCTGGTGCAGCGCAAGCACCGCGCCGCCGCCTCGCCGGCCCGGCCCCGCCCGGCGAAGCCCGGCGGCCTGCTCGACGCCTTCGACGCCCGGCTGCCCTACGAGCTGACGCCCGGCCAGCACGACGTGGGCGTGGAGATCGCGGCGGACCTGGCCACGGCCCACCCGATGCACCGGCTGCTCCAGGGCGAGGTCGGCTCCGGCAAGACGGTGGTCGCGCTGCGCGCGATGATTCAGGTGGTCGACGCGGGCGGGCAGGCCGCGCTGCTGGCCCCGACCGAGGTGCTCGCCGCGCAGCACCACCGGGGCATCCTCGACCTGCTGGGGCCGCTCGGGCGGGCCGGCGAGCTGGGCGCGGCCGACGACGCCACCCGGGTCGAGCTGGTCACCGGCTCGCTGGGCGCGGCGGCCCGGCGGCGGGCCCTGGCCGAGGTCGCCGGCGGCGCCGCCGGCATCGTGCTCGGCACCCACGCCCTGCTCTACGAGGGCGTCGACTTCGCCGACCTCGGCCTGGTGGTGGTCGACGAGCAGCACCGCTTCGGCGTGGAGCAGCGCGACGCGCTGCGCGCCAAGGCCGAGCAGCCGCCGCACGTGCTGGTGATGACGGCCACCCCGATCCCGCGCACGGTGGCGATGACCGTCTACGGCGACCTGGAGACCTCCACGCTCTCCCAGCTGCCGCAGGGCCGCTCGCCGATCGCCTCGCACGTGGTTCCGGTCGCCGAGAAGCCGGCCTTCCTGGACCGGGCCTGGCGCCGGGTGCGCGAGGAGGTGGCCGCCGGGCACCAGGCGTACGTCGTCTGCCCGCGCATCGGGGAGGGGCCGGCGAGCGAGGAGGAGCCGCCGCCGGAGGACGACAACGGGCGGCGGCCGCCGATGGCGGTCACCGAGGTGGCGCCGTTGCTCGCCGAGGGGCCGCTGCACGGCCTGCGCATCGGCGTGCTGCACGGCCGGCTGCCGGCCGACGAGAAGGACGCGGTGATGCGCTCCTTCGCGGCCGGCGACCTCGACGTGCTGGTCGCCACGACCGTGGTCGAGGTGGGCGTCAACGTGCCGAACGCGACCGTGATGATCGTGCTCGACGCCGACCGGTTCGGCGTCTCCCAGCTGCACCAGCTGCGCGGCCGGGTCGGCCGGGGCTCCGCCCCGGGGCTCTGCCTGCTGGTCACCGAGGCGCTGGAGGGCACGCCCGCGCGGGAGCGGCTCGACGCGGTGGCCTCCACCACCGACGGGTTCAAGCTCGCCGAGCTGGATCTGGAGCAGCGCCGGGAGGGCGACGTGCTGGGCGCCACCCAGTCGGGGCGCCGCTCGCACCTGCGGCTGCTCTCGCTGCTGCGCGACGCCGACCTGATCCGCGACGCCCGGGCCGAGGCGATCGCCCTGGTCGAGGAGGACCCGGAGCTGGCCCGGCACCCGGCGCTGGCCGCGTCGGTGGCGGCCCTGGTCGACGAGGAACGCGCCGAATACCTGGAGAAGGGCTGATCTAGGCTTCGAAGGATGTCGGCATCCTCATTAGACAGTGGCGTGCTCCTGCTGGCCCGGGGCGACGAGATCGTGACGGAACAGGTCGCCGGGGTGGCCGATCGGAGCACCGGTGTCCACTGCGCTTCCGGGACCCGGTTCCAGATCGCCTCGATCAGCAAGCAGATGGCCGCCGCGGCGGTGCTGCTGCTCGCCGAGCGGGGTGCGCTGAGCCTGTCCGATCCGGTCGTGCGCTGGCTGCCCGGCCCGCCGCCGGAATGGTCCGGCATCACGCTGCACCACCTGCTCACCCACACCTCGGGCCTGGGCCACTGGGAGCAGTACCCGGCGGTCGATCTCGCCGACCCGGCTGAGCCGGACGACCTGCTCGGCTCGTTCGCCGCGGTGCCGCCGCTGTTCCGGCCCGGAGCCGGGTGGCACTACAGCAGCCCCGGCTACGTGCTGTTGGCCCGGGCCGTCGAGCGCGCGGCCGACCGGCCGTACGCCGAGTTCCTCGCCGAGGAGGTCTTCGCGCCGCTGGGCATGACGGGCAGCTTCGCCGGTGCGGGCGACGGACGGCCGGACGTGGCGGTCGGACACGAGGGCGGCCGTCCGGTGCCGTCCTGGGACCTGGCGACCGTGGGCATGGGCGCGGGTGACGTCTGGTGCACCGGGACGGACCTGCTCACCTGGCTCGACGTGCCGCGCCGGGGCCGGCTGCTCGCCCCGGCCTCGGTGACGGCGATGACCGCTGCGCACGCGCCCACCGGCCGGCCCGGGGAGGCGTACGGCTACGGGTTCTTCGTCGGCCCGCTGGCCGGCAGGCGGGCGCTGCACCACTCGGGGGACAACGGCGGCTACAAGGCGTTCGCGGCCTGGCTGCCCGACTCGGACCAGCGGCTCGTGCTGCTGACCAACCAGGCCGAGGTCGACCCGGTCACGGTCACGTCGGTGCTCGGTCCTCCCGAGGTGCGTTGATCGGGTGCGGACGCCGACCGGGTGGCGGGCGTGCCGCGGTGCGGGCCGGCGGGGCCGACAGGTCGTGGCGGGTCCGCTCGTCGCCTCGGGTGCTTCGTCCACCGGCCGGGCCGTCGCGTAGCGTCGGGGCATGGGCAGGGAGCGACGGTGACCCGGATCGTGGCCGGAACCCTTGGCGGGCGGCGGATCGCCGCGCCGCCCGGCGCGGGCACCCGGCCCACGTCGGACCGGGTGCGCGAGGCGCTGTTCAGCGCCGTGCAGGCCGAGGTCGACCTGGCCGGCGCCCGCTTCGCCGACCTCTACGCCGGCTCCGGGGCGGTCGGCCTGGAGGCCCTCTCCCGGGGGGCCGCGCACGTGCTGCTGGTGGAGTCCGACCCCCGGGCGGCCCGGGTGGTCCGGGAGAACGTGGCCGCGTTGCGCGCCGCCCCGGCCGCCCGGCTGGTCACCGGCAAAGTCGCCACCGTGCTGGCGGCCGGCCCGGACGGCGACCCGTACGACGTGGTCTTCGCCGACCCGCCCTACGCGGTGCCGGACACGGAGATCACGGCGATGCTCGTCGCGCTGGTCGACGGCGGCTGGCTGGCCCCGGACGCCCTGGTGGTGGTGGAGCGGTCCAGCCGCACGGGGCCCGTCGGGTGGGTGCAGGGCATCACCGGCGAGCGCAGCCGGCGCTACGGCGAGACGACCCTTTGGTACGGTCGCCGATCATGAGACGTGCGGTGTGTCCCGGCTCGTTCGATCCGGTCACCAACGGGCACCTCGACATCGTCGGCCGGGCGAGCCGGCTGTTCGACGAGGTGATCGTGGGCGTGCTGGTCAACCAGTCGAAGAGCGGCCTGTTCACCGTCGAGGAGCGGATCGACATGCTCCGCGAGGTGACCGCCTCCTACGACAACGTCCGGGTCGAGTCGTTCCGCGGCCTGCTTGTCGACTTCTGTCGGGCGCAGCAGGCGAGCGTCCTGATCAAGGGCCTGCGGGCGGTCAGCGACTTCGACTACGAGTTGCAGATGGCGCAGATGAACATCGGCCTGGCCGGCGTCGAGACCCTGTTCATGCCGACCAATCCGCTCTACTCGTTCCTCTCCTCGAGCCTGGTCAAGGACGTGGCGAAGTGGGGCGGCGACATCTCCGCCCACGTGCCCGACCGGGTCCGCGAGGAGTTGAGCGCCCGGCTCGTCCCGCCGTCGCGCGACTGACCGCCCGGGGCCGCAGTTCCCGCCGGCACCGTGCCCGGCGGGGACTGCGCCGTGGCGTACCGCGACGCGCCGGGCCGGGGTGAGCGGTGCGCTGTGGTCGGGGCGCGACATGATGTGTGCAGCGGGAAACCGGCCGTAGCCCGCATCATGTAGGTCGGCCCGACGAACGACAGGAGTGAGGTACCGGTGGACCCGCTCGATCGCATCGACGAACTGATCGCCATGGTGGAGCAGGCGCGCTCCGTCCCGATGTCGCGCAACAACTGCATGGTCGACCGGGGTGAGTTCATCGCGATCCTCGATGAGCTGCGCGCCGAACTCCCCGCCGACCTGCGTCGGGCCGCCGCGCTGCTGGACGAGCGGGACAAGATCATGGAGGCCGGCAAGCGCGAGGCCGACCGGATCATCAGCGAGGGTGAGGCGGAACACGCCCGGCTGGTCTCGGTGAACGAGATCACGGTCTCCGCCGAGCACGAGGGCGCGCGGATCATCGCGGAGGCCCGCGCCGAGGCGCAGCGCCTGCGCGAGGAGGTCGACGACTACGTCGACACCGCGCTGGCCAACTTCGAGCAGTTCCTCACCCGGGCGCTGGCCTCGATAGAACGCGGGCGGGACAAGATGCACGCGCTGCGCGAGATCGGCACCTTCGGTGGGGAGGAGGCGGACCGCCCGCTACCCTTCTGAGCGGCACCTCACCAGCCGGCAGATGGGGCGGGCGCCGCCCCCGGTTCGACGGTCCGGCGGTCGCCCAGGTAACCTTTTTTGTCGGCCTCTCACCGGCCGGAGTCTGACTATGCCCAAACACACGCCTTCGACACTCAACCCCAGGTCGCCGCTGGTCCTCGACACGAGGGAGCTGCCGCGCCGGCCTGGTGCGTTGCGTACGGAAAAGCGGGTGGTGCCGGCACCGGCGGACCTCGGCGGCGAGATGATCGCCGTGCCGCAGGGCGCTGACCTCGACCTCGACCTGAGGTTGGAGTCGGTGTCCGAGGGCGTGCTCGTCTCCGGGACCGTCAGCGGTCGCGTCCGGGGCGAGTGCGGTCGCTGCCTTCGCGAGATCGACGACTCGCTGGCCGTGCGGATCCAGGAGCTGTACGCGTACGAGAACAGCACCACGGACACCACGACCGACGAGGACGAGGTGGGCCGGATGCAGGGCGATCTGATCGACCTGGAACCGGCGCTGCGGGACGCGGTGGTGCTCACGCTGCCGACCAACCCGCTCTGCCGGGAGGACTGCCCAGGCCTGTGCCCCGAATGCGGGGTGCACTTGGACGATCTGCCGGCCGACCACAGTCACGAGCAGATCGACCCGCGTTGGGCGGGCCTGTCGCAACTGAACCGTAAAGAGGAGTAGGAACCGTGGCCGTCCCCAAGCGCAAGATGTCGCGCAGCAACACCCGCGCCCGCCGGGCGAACTGGAAGGCGACCGTGGTCGCGACCGTGGCCTGCCCCCAGTGCAAGTCGGCGAAGCTGCCCCACGCCGCCTGCTCCGTCTGCGGCACCTACAACGGCCGCCAGGTCCTCGAGGTCTGACCTGGACGCCGAGTGACGCCCCCGACCCCTGGTCGGGCGGCGCGCGCACCCTGGCAATCGCCCGGTGCCCCGGCTCCCTCCGACGCCGGCCGGCCTGTTCCGGCCGGCGTTCCGATGGAGCCGGGCACCGCGCGGATCGCCGTTGACCTCCTCGGCGGGGACGACGCTCCCGCCGTCGTGGTTGACGGCGCTCTGCGGGCCGTGCGCGCCGACCCGGACCTGCATCTGCTGCTCGTCGGCCCGGCCGAGGCCGCCGGCGAGGTGATCCGCGCCCTCGACCCGGCACAGCGTGCCCGGGTCACCGTGCGGCCGGTCCGCGCCGTCGTCGGCATGGCCGACCATCCCGTGGCCGCCCGTGCCGACAGCACCGTCCGCGCGGTGGTGCACGCCGTCCGCGACGGCGTCGCCGACGCGCTCGTCTCCGCCGGGTCCACCGGCGCCACCGTCACCGCCGTCGCGCTCGGCCTCGGCCGCTGGCCGGACGTGCGCCGGCCCGCGCTGATCGCCACCCTGCCGGCCGTCGCCGGCCCGGTGGTCCTGCTGGACGTGGGCGGCTCGCTGGAGCCGCGCCCGGCCACCCTGGCCCGCCACGCCGTGCTCGGCGCCGCCTACGCGGCGGTGGCCCACGCCGTCGTCGCGCCCCGGGTGGGGCTGCTGTCGGTGGGCACCGAGGCGGGCAAGGGCGATCGCGCCCGCCGGCTCGCCGATCCCGTCCTCGCCGCCGCGTCGCTGCCCTGCGACGGCCGCTACGTCGGCCTGGTCGAGGGGTACGACGTCTCCCTCGGCACGCGCGCCGATGTGGTGGTCACCGACGGGTTCACCGGTAACGTGCTGCTCAAGGCGATCGAGGGCGCGTACGCGATGGCCGGCGGGCCCCCGTCCGGCGGCGGCGCCCCGCGCGCGGCGGCCCTGCTCGGGGTCGCCGGGACGGTCGTCGTCTGCCACGGCGCCGCCCGCGCCGAGGACGTCGCTGCGGGCATCGCGCTGGCCGCCCATCTCTGGCGACGACGCGCCACCGACCACGTCCGCGCGCTGCTCGACGGCGCCGAGGCGGGCGACCGCGAGGAACGCACCGACCGCTCCACCGACACCGAGGTACCCACATCATGAGCAACGACAAGCGGCGGCGGGCGTCCGTCGGTCACCTGGAAGCCGCGTTCGGCGTCAGCCTGGATCCGGAGCTGCTCCAGCGCGCCCTGACCCACCGCTCGTACGCGTACGAGAACGGCGGCCTGCCCACCAACGAGCGGTTGGAGTTCCTGGGCGACTCGGTGCTCGGCGTGGTGATCACCACCGCGCTCTTCCACAACCATCCCGACCTGCCCGAGGGACAACTGGCCAAGCTGCGGGCCAGCGTGGTCAACATGCGGGCCCTCGCCGACGTGGCCCGGGGCCTCGGCCCGGACGGGCTCGGCGCCTATCTGCTGCTCGGCAAGGGGGAGGAGACCACCGGCGGCCGGGACAAGGCGAGCATCCTCGCCGACACCCTGGAGGCTCTGCTCGGCGCGATCTACCTCCAGTACGGGCTGGACACCGCCGCCATCGTCATCCACCGGCTCTTCGACCCGCTGATGGCCGAGTCGGCCGGCCGGGGTGCGGCCCTGGACTGGAAGACCAGCCTCCAGGAGCTGACGGCGGCGCTCGGGCTCGGCGTCCCCGAGTACCGCATCGAGGGCACCGGCCCGGACCACCTCAAGACGTTCACCGCCTGGGTGGTCGTCGCCGGCAACCGCTACGGCGGGGCCGACGGGCGCAGCAAGAAGGAGGCCGAGCAGCGGGCCGCCGAGGCGGCCTGGCGGACGCTCACCGAGCAGGCGGAGCGGGAGCCGGTCGGGCCGGAGGGCCCGGCGCCCGAGGACGGGACGGCGCAGACCGCCGAGGCGGGCCTGGGCCGTGCCTGAACTGCCGGAGGTCGAGACCGTCCGGCAGGGGCTGGCCCGGTGGGTCACCGGCCGGCGGATCTCCGCCGTCGAGGTGCGCCACCCCCGCGCGGTACGCCGGCACGCGCCCGGCGGCGGGCACTTCGCCGACGTGCTGACCGACCGGACGGTGCTGGACGTGCGCCGGCGCGGCAAGTACCTGTGGCTGCCGCTGGACAGCGGCGACGCCGTGATCGGGCACCTGGGCATGTCGGGTCAGCTGCTGGTGCAGCCGGCCGACGCCCCCGACGAGACGCACCTGCGGGTCCGGTTCCGGTTCTCCGACGACGGTCCCGAGCTGCGTTTCGTCGACCAGCGTACGTTCGGCGGCCTGTCGGTCTCCGCCGGGGGCGCGGAGCTGCCGGCGGAGATCGCGCACATCGCGCGGGACCCGATGGACCCGCAGTTCTCCGACGCGGCGTTCGTCGCCGCGCTGCGCCGGCGGCGTACGGAGGTCAAGCGGGCGCTGCTGGACCAGACGCTGATCTCCGGCGTGGGCAACATCTACGCCGACGAGGCGCTGTGGCGGGCGAGGCTGCACGGCGCCCGCCCCACCGACGCGCTGACCGGCCCGGCCGCGCTGCGGCTGCTGGGCCACGTCCGGGACGTCCTCGGCGAGGCGATCAAGTCCGGCGGCACCAGCTTCGACGCCCTCTACGTCAACGTGAACGGGGAGAGCGGCTACTTCGACCGGGCGTTGAACGTCTACGGCCGGGAGGGGCTGCCGTGCCACCGGTGCGGCGCACCGGTGCGCCGCGAGGCGTTCATGAACCGTTCGTCGTACAGCTGCCCGCGCTGCCAGCCCCGCCCCCGGGCGGCCCTGCGAGGCTGACCCCACGCGGTCTCCGGGGCACGGGCGGCGCGTTCGCCCGGCCCGGCCCGCGAGGAGGTGCCGGTGGTCAGGGCGCCGCGCAGGGGAGTCGCCACGCGTCGAGCCGGCGTTCCTTGCGGATCGAGGAGAGACCGTAGCCCAGCGTGGTGACGCAGAAGTCCGTCGTCGAGCCGGCGTACTCCACGTGGAACACCGGCTTGCCCGCCTCGACGAACGGCAGCAGCCGGGCGCACTGGTCCAGCCGCACGCACTCCTCGTTGACGGCGAAGTCGAAGTCCGGGGCCAGTGCGGCCACCTGCCCCAGGTCGTTGATCAGGCCGGGGGAGAGGCTCAGCGAGCGGGCCAGCTCGGCCAGCCGGCGGTTGAACCGCAGTTGGTCGTCGAAGTCGAGCGGGAAGCCGGACCGGTGCGCGTACCCGTCGGCGTCGGCCAGGGCGACCGCCCCGAAGCCCTTGCCCCGGCAGAGCCGGAACCGGTCGGCCAGCACCGGCCGCAGCGCGTCCCACTGCCGTACGTCGAGCCAGCGGCCCTGCGGCCGGCGGGACGCGGCACCCCGTACGGCGGCCGGGAGACGGTCCGCGTCCGGGTCGGTCGGCAGGACGGAACCGACGTGCACCTGGCAGACCAGCCGGCGGTCCCGGGAGCGCAGCTCGGCGGTCTGCGCGGCGGTGGTGGAGACCGGGTCGAGCAGGAAGACGTCGGCGTCGACGGTGAGGTCCAGCACGCCGCTGAGCTGCCACTGCCACTGCCACCGGCCCGCCGACGCCGCCGGCCAGGCGGTCGGGGCACCGGGCGCGGCCAGGTCCGGCCGGCAGGCGGCGAGCACGCTCAGCAGGACGAGCGCGGCGCAGGCCGGCAGGGCCCGGCGCAGGCCCCGCCCGACGGCGCGCGTACGCGGCCGGATCCGCATCGGCAGCTCCCGGGTCGCGGGCGGCGGCACACCGCCCGGAGCGGGTACGCCGTGTCGGCGTACCTCACCCGGTCAAACGAGTACGGCCCCGGCCACGACTCGCGTTCAGCGCGGCGCGGCGAAGACCTGCGTCCAGTACGGCCCGTTGCTGTTGGCGACGCCGACGCCGATCTCGGTGAAGGCGCAGTTCAGGATGTTGGCCCGGTGTCCGGAGCTGTTCATCCAGGCGTCCATGACGGCGGCCGGCGTCTTCTGGTTCCAGGCGACGTTCTCGCCGTAGGTGCGCCAGGAGTAGCCGACCCGGTCCAGCCGGGTCCCGACGTTGCTGCCGTCGCTGCCCGTGTGCGACATGTTCCGGTGGTCGGCCTGGTCCTGGCTGTGCCGCTGGGCGGCGGTCGTCAGCTTGTCGTCGACGCTCACCGCGCCGCAGCCGGCCTTGGCGCGCTCGGCGTTGACCAGGGCGACCACCTGGCTGGCCTGGCTACCGCCCCCGCTGCTGACCGGGGCCTTCGTGCCGCCGCCGGCCGGCGCCGTGCTCCGCTCGGCGCTGCGCCGCGAGGGCGCGGTGGTACGCGACGGCGCAGGAGTCGACCTGGTGCTCTTCGTGGCCGACGGGGTGGGCCTGGCGGTGGTCGGCGCGGTGCTCGGGGTGG
>NZ_WAAS01000116.1:0-19702 GCF_008806585.1 Micromonospora sp. AMSO12t | reverse complement strand
GACAGGCCCCGCGCCGGGCCCCCGGGGCACGGTGGTGGCCGGCGCGGCCGACGGCGGGCTCCGGTTCGGCTACGGCACCAACGGGTTCGCCAACCACCGGCTGACCGACGCGCTCGCCGTCGTCGCCGACCTGGGCTACCAGGGCGTCGCGCTCACCCTGGACCACGACCACCTCGACCCGTTCGCGCCCGCGCTGGCCCGCCGGGTGGCCGCCGTGGCCCGCCGGCTCGCGGCGCTCGACCTCGCCGTGGTCGTCGAGACCGGCGCCCGTTACCTGCTCGACCCGTGGCACAAGCACGCCCCGACGCTGCTGCACGACGACCCGGCGCGGCGCGTCGAGTTCCTGCGCCGGGCCGTGCGGATCGGCGCCGACCTGGGCGCGGAGGCCGTCTCCCTCTGGTCCGGCGTACGCCCCGACGCTGTCGCACCGGAGACCGCCTGGGACCGGCTGGTCGCCGGCTGCGCGACGGTGGTCGACGCCGCCGAGGCGGCCGGCACGACGCTCGGCTTCGAGCCGGAGCCGGGCATGCTGGTCGAGGACATCGCCGGCTGGCGCCGGCTGCGCGGCGCGCTCGGCGATCCGGACCGCTTCGGCATCACCCTCGACATCGGGCACTGCCGCTGCCTGGAGCCGCGGCCGGTCCCCGAGTGCGTACGCGAGGTCGGCGCGTACCTGGTCAACGTGCAGATCGACGACATGCGCCGGGGCGTGCACGAGCACCTGGAGTTCGGCGCGGGGGAGATCGACTTCCCGCCCGTGCTGCGGGCCCTGGGCGACGCCGGCTACCGGGGCCTGGTCGCCGTGGAGCTGCCCCGGCACTCGCACGCCGCCCCCGCCGTCGCGGCCCGCTCGCTCGACTTCCTGCGCGCCGCCGCGAAGGAGGCGGCACGCCAGCAACGGTGACGGGGCCACGTCGGCAGCACGAGGGAGGAGACGGGATGACACCGGATTCACTGCGGGCCGCGCTGCGGGGCGTACCCGAACCCGACTGGCTCGACACGGCGCTGCGGCGGGTGGCGGCCGAACCGGCGACGATCGACCGGTTCTTCGCTGCCGCCGGGCGGCGCTGCGGCCGGGCACCGCTGCCCGGGGCACCCGGCTGGAGCGCCGACGAGGCGGCCCGGGCCCTGCTGCTGGCCGCGCTGCCGACCGACCACGCGACCCACGCCGAGACCCGCTACCGGCAGGGCGACGCCGCCGAGAAGCGGGCCGTGCTCAAGGCGCTGCCGCTGCTGCCGGTCGGCGCGGCCGGGACGCCACTGCTGCACGACGCGATCCGCACCAACGACACCCGGCTGCTGGCCGCCGCCCTCGGCCCGTACGCCCGGCACCTCGACCCGGACGCCTGGCGGCAGGCGGTGCTCAAGTGCGTCTTCACCGGCGTGCCGCTGGCCGTGGTGCACGACCTCGACGCCCGCGCCGACGGCGAACTCGCCGCGATGCTCGCGTCGCTGGCCGCCGAGCGGCAGGCCGCCGGGCGCGCCATGCCGGCGGACGCGACCGACCTGCTCACCCGGCTGCGCGAAATCCAGGAGGCCTGATGCGCATCTTCGACCCGCACATCCACATGACCTCGCGGACCACCGACGACTACGAGCGGATGGCCGCCGCCGGGGTCCGGGCGGTGGTGGAGCCGGCGTTCTGGCTCGGCCAGCCCCGCACCAGCCCCGCCTCCTTCGCCGACTACTTCGACTCGCTGGTCGGCTGGGAGCCGTTCCGGGCCGGGCAGTTCGGGATCCGCCACCACGCCACGGTCGCGCTGAACCCGAAGGAGGCCAACGACCCGCGCTGCCGCCCGGTGCTCGACCTGCTGCCGCGCTATCTCGACAAGGACGCCGTGGTGGCGGTCGGCGAGATCGGCTACGACTCGATGACGCCGGCGGAGGACGAGGCGTTCGCCGCCCAGCTCGCCCTGGCCGTGGCCCACGACCTGCCGGCCCTGGTGCACACCCCGCACCGGGACAAGGCGCGGGGCGTCGAACGCAGCCTCGCCGTGGTCGCCGAGTCCGGCGTCGAGCCGGGCCGGGTGGTGCTCGACCACCTCAACGAGGTGACGGTGGGGCTGGTCCGGGACACCGGCTGCTGGCTGGGCTTCTCCATCTATCCCGACACCAAGATGTCGCCGCCGCGCATGGTGGAGCTGCTGCGGGCGTACGGGACGGAGCGGGTGCTGGTCAACTCGGCGGCCGACTGGGGGCGCTCGGATCCGCTGCTCACCCGGGCCACCGGGGAGGCGATGCTGCTGGCCGGCTTCACCGACGACGACGTGGACCGGGTGCTGTGGCGCAACCCGGTCGAGTTCTACGGCCGGTCCGGTCGGCTCGACCTGACGGACCTGGAGCACGCCGCCGCCGACCCGCCGATCGGCACCTGGGCGGGCAACTCGATCCTGCGCGGCGGCAGCTGATGCGGCTGCGGCACGCCGGCGGCGACACCGTCCACCTCGGCTACTGCACCAACGTGCACCCCGCCGAGGACCTCGCCGGCATCCTGCGCCAGCTGGACACCCACGCCGTGCCCGTACGCGAGGCGCTCGGCGCCGACCTGCTCGGCCTCGGGCTGTGGCTGGCCGCCCCGGTCGCCGCCGAGCTGGCCGCCGACCCGGCCGCCCGTCGCCGGCTGCGGGCCGCGCTGACCGCCCGGGGGCTGGAGGTGGTCACGCTCAACGGCTTCCCGTACGCGGCCTTCCAGGCGCCCGTGGTCAAGGGCGACGTCTACCACCCGGACTGGACCACGCCCGCGCGGCTCGCGTACACCCTGGATCTGGCGCGGGTGCTCGCCGACCTGCTGCCCGACGACGCGGCCCGGGGCTCGGTCTCCACCCTGCCGCTGGCCTGGCGGCGGCCCTGGGACGCCGCCCGCGTGGACGCCGCCCGCCACCGGCTCGACCAGCTCGCGGCCGGTCTCGCGGCCGTCGAGCGGGCGACCGGCCGGAGCGTGCGGGTCGGGTTCGAGCCGGAGCCGGGCTGCGTGGTGGAGAGCACCGGGCAGGCCGTCGCGGCCCTGGCCGGCGTGGACACCGACCGGCTCGGCGTCTGCCTGGACCTCGCCCACCTCGCCTGCGCCTGGGAGGCGCCGGCCGAGGCGCTGGGCCGGCTGCGCACGGCCGGGCTGCCGGTGGTGAAGGTGCAGGTCTCGGCCGCCATCGAGGCGCCCGCCGAGGCGACGCCGGCGCTGCGACGCTGGGTGGAGCCGCGCTTCCTGCACCAGACCCGGGCGGCAGGCTGCGCGGGGGCGGCCGACCCTGCCGACCCCGCCCACGCCGCCGACGACCTGGACGCCGCCCTGGCCGCGCGGCTGCCCGGCCCGTGGCGGGTGCACTACCACGTGCCGCTGCACGCCCCGCCCGAGCCGCCGCTGGGCTCGACCCTGCCGGTGCTGCGCGCCGCGCTGGCCACGCTCTACGCCGGGCCGGAGGCGGGCTGCGACCACCTCGACGTCGAGACGTACACCTGGGGGGTGCTGCCGGCCGCGCGGCGCCCGCGCACCGACGCGGAGCTGGCCGCCGGCATCGCCGCGGAGCTGGCCTTCGCCCGCGCCGAGCTGGTCGCCCTGGGCCTGGCGCCGGCGGGCCGGGCGGCCCCGGCGACGGCGGAGGTACGGCGATGAGCGGGCGCCAGCGAGCGAACCGTCGACACGGCGCGGGGGTGCCGGCATGAGTCGGCGGCTGGTGGTGCTGGACGTGGTGGGGCTGACCCCGCGCCTGCTGGCGCACATGCCCCGGCTGCGCGCGGTCGCCGACGCCGGCTTCCGCGCGGAGCTGGGCACCGTGCTGCCCGCGCTGACCTGCCCGGTGCAGTCGACGTTCCTCACGGGGGAGCTCCCGGCCGGGCACGGGATCGTCGGCAACGGCTGGTACTTCCGGGACCTCGGCGAGGTGCTGCTCTGGCGCCAGCACCACGCCCTGGTCGGCGGCGAGAAGCTGTGGCAGGCGGCCCGCCGGGTCGCGCCGGGCTTCACTGTGGCCAACGTCTGCTGGTGGTACGCCATGGGCGCCGACGTGGACTGGACGGTCACCCCTCGCCCCGTCTACCGGGCGGACGGGCGCAAGGAGCCGGACTGCTACACCGACCCGCCGGAGCTGCACGACGCCCTCACCGACCGGCTCGGCACCTTCCCGCTGTTCAGCTACTGGGGGCCGGGCGCGGGGCTGGCGTCGTCGGCGTGGATCTGCCGGGCCGCCGAGCGGATCCTCGCCGACCACGCGCCGGACCTGACCCTGGTCTACGTCCCGCACCTCGACTACGACCTGCAACGCTTTGGCCCGTCGTCGCCCCGGGCCGCCGCGGCGGCGGCCGAGCTGGACGGGGTGCTCGGGCCGCTGCTGGACGCCGCCCGCGCCCGGGACGCGACCGTGGTGGTGCTCTCCGAGTACGGCATCACCGACGTCTCCCGGCCGGTCGACGTCAACCGGCTGCTGCGCGCCGAGGGGCTGCTGCGGGTGCACACCCAGGCCGGCATGGAGTACCTCGACCCGTGGACCTCGCGGGCCTTCGCGGTGGCCGACCACCAGGTGGCGCACGTCCACGTCCGCGACCCGGCCGACGTGCCGGCGGTGGCGGCGCTCTGCGCGGGGCTGCCCGGGGTGGCCGAGGTGCTCGACGCCGACGGCCGGGCCGCGCACGGGCTGGACCACCCGCGCGCCGGGGAGCTGGTGCTCGTCGCCGAGCCGGACGCCTGGTTCACCTACTACTACTGGCTCGACGACGCCCGCGCGCCCGACTTCGCCCGGCTGGTGGACATTCATCGCAAGCCGGGTTACGACCCGGCGGAGCTGTTTCTCGACCCGGCCGCACCGTTGGCGGCGAAGCGGCGGGCCGCCGTGGCGCTGGCGCGCAAGAAGCTCGGGATGCGCTACCTGATGAGCGTGGTGGGGCTGGACGCCGGCGCCCGGGCGGTGCGCGGGTCGCACGGCCGGCTCCCGGCCGATCCGGCGGACGGGCCGGTGCTGCTCTGCTCCGATCCGTCCGCCGCCCGGGACCGGGTCGCCGCGACCGAGGTCAAGGCACTCCTGCTGGAGCTGGCGGGGCTGGCACCGGCGTCGGCCGGGTCGCCCACCCCGGCGTCGGCGGGACCGTCCGGGGAGGAGCCGTGACCGCCGTCGTCGCCCCGACCGACACGAGCGGGCTGCGGGCGCGGTTCGACGCCGCGCTCGCCGCCTTCCTCGACCGGCAGGGCCGGGACTGGCCGGACGGCGCGCCCCGGGGCGTCTTCACCGCGCTGCACCGGTTCGTGCTGGCCGGCGGCAAGCGGCTGCGCCCGCTCTTCTGCTACTGGGGATGGCGGGGCGCGGGCGGCCCCGACGGCGCCCCGATCGTGACGGCCGCCGCCGCGTTGGAGCTGTTCCACGCGTTCGCGCTGATCCACGACGACATCCTGGACGGCAGCGACCGCCGCCGGGGCGGGCCGTCGGTGCACCGGCTCTTCGCCGACCTGCACGCCCGCTCGTCCTGGCGCGGCGACCCCGAGGCGTACGGGCGCAACACCGCGCTGCTCTGCGGCGACCTCTGCGCCGCCTGGTCCGACCAGATGTTCCACGAGTGCGGCCTGGACGCGGGGCGGGTGCACCGGGGGTACGCGGTCTACGCGCTGATGCGCACCGAGGTGATCGCGGGGGAGTACCTGGACCTGGTCTCCGGGGTGGGCGACGGGTCGGTGGCGAGCGCGCTGACCGTCGTCCGGATGAAGGCGGCCCGCTACACGGTCACCCGGCCGTTGCAGATCGGGGCGACGCTGGCCGGGGCCGGGCCGGAGCTGCTGGCCGCGCTGGCCGAGTTCGGCGACCCGCTGGGCGACGCGTTCCAACTGCGCGACGACGTGCTGGGGGTCTTCGGCGACCCGACGGTCACCGGCAAGTCGATCCTGGACGACCTGCGGGAGGGCAAGCCGACGGTGATGATGGCGCTGGCCCGGGGCGCCGCCGACCGGGCGCAGGCCGCGCGGCTGCGGGAGCTGTTCGGCAACCCGGCGCTCGACAGTGACGGCGCCGGCGAGCTGCGGAAGATCATCGAGGGCACCGGGGCCCGCGAGCGGATCGAGGAGATGATCCGGGTACGCGCGGAGGCCGCCCTGGCGGCCCTGGGGTCCACCCCGGTGACCGCCGAGGCCCGTGCCGCCCTGACCGCCCTCGCCGCCCAGGCCGTCGACCGTCCCCATTGAGTCGCGGCTCCGGCAGGCGGCGACTTTTGACGGGATCGACGAAAGTTGGTGCCGAATCGGCGGAAGGTATGGACACATCGATGCTCGCCATTTAATGTCGGGCCATCACGAATCTGTTTCGTCGAGGTGAACCGGCGGCGCGGGAACCCATCGACTGGTGACCTCCGATCGATGGGGTCCACTCCATCCCTCGCAGGTCGCGGCCGGCCGGGCACGGCACCCCGGCGGGCCGACCGCATCCCCCGCTACGGCATCCGGCGCGACGGCGCGCGCCCGCCCTGGCAGTCACTCGTCAGGAAGGGACGGCACACCCATGTCCACCCAGGACGCCCCCATTCCACGGCTCCGACGACGGTTCTCCGCCGCCTCGGCGCTGCTGCTGGCCGCCACCGCCGGCACGGTCGCCCTCGGCGCCGGCCCGGCCACGCTGGGCGGCCCCGGCCCGGCCCAGGCCCACCCCATCGTCGGTACCGACTTCCAGCAGGTCACCCTCGCCAAGGGCGTCGCCGAGGTGGGCGAGCCCATGACGATCGCGGTGCTGCCGGACCGGTCGGTCCTGCACACCGCCCGCAACGGCACCGTCCGGCGTACGGACTCCGCCGGCACCACCTCCGTGATCGGCACGCTGCCGGTCTACACCCACGACGAGGAGGGGTTGCAGGGCGTCGGGGCCGACCCGAACTTCGCCAGCAACCGGCACATCTACCTCTACTACGCCCCGCCGCTGTCCACACCGGCCGGCGACGCGCCGGCGACCGGCACCGACTTCTCGGCCTGGCAGGGCGTCAACCGCCTCTCCCGGTTCACCCTCAACGCCGACTTCACGATCAACACCGGCAGCAAGGTCGACATCCTCGACGTGCCCGCCGACCGGGGCATGTGCTGCCACGTCGGCGGCGACATCGACTTCGACGCCGCCGGCAACCTCTACCTCTCCACCGGCGACGACACCAACCCGTTCGACTCGGCCGGGTACGCGCCCATCGACGAGCGCACCAACCGCAACCCCGCGTACGACGCGCAGCGCAGCGCGGCCAACACCAACGACCTGCGCGGCAAGATCCTGCGGATCAAGGTGAACGCCAACGGCACGTACTCGATCCCGGCGGGCAACATGTTCGTCGACTCGGACGCACGGACCCGCCCCGAGATCTACGCCATGGGCTTCCGCAACCCGTTCCGGATGAGCGTGGACCGGGCCACCGGCATCGTCTACGTGGGCGACTACGGCCCGGACGCCGGCACCACCAGCGCCCGGGGGCCGAGCGGCCAGGTGGAGTTCAACCGGGTCACCGGGCCCGGCAACTACGGCTGGCCGTACTGCACCGGCACCAACACCGCCACCGAGACGTACGCCGAGTGGGACTTCGCCGCCGGGACCGGCGGGGCGAAGTACAACTGCTCCGGCGGGCCGACCAACAACTCCTTCCGCAACACCGGCCTGCCCACCCTGCCCGGGGCGAAGCCGGCCTGGATCCGGTACGCCGGCGACGCCGGCACCCCGCCCGAGTTCGGCGGCGGCTCCGAGTCGCCGATGGGCGGCCCCGTCTACCGCTACGACGCCGCGCTGAACTCCACCACCAAGTTCCCGCAGTCCTTCGACGGGCAGTTCTTCGCCGGCGAACTCGGCCGGGGCTGGGTCAAGCCGATCCACCTCAACGCCGACGGCAGCCCGGGCGGCATCGACACGTTCCCGTGGAACGGCAAGCAGATCATGGACATGGCGTTCGGGCCCGAGGGCGCGCTCTACATCCTCGACTACGGCACCGGCTACTTCAACGGTGACGCCAACTCGGCGCTCTACCGCTACGACTACATCGCCGGCGGCAACCGGGCGCCGACCGCCGTCGCCGCGGCCGACAAGACCTCCGGCGCGGCCCCGCTGACCGTGAACTTCTCCTCGGCCGGGTCCAGCGACCCGGAGGGCGGGGCGCTCACGTACTCCTGGGCGTTCGGCGACGGCACCAGCTCGACGGCGGCCAACCCCAGCAAGACGTACACCGCCAACGGCACCTACCAGGTCACCCTGACCGTACGCGACCCCCAGGGCGCCACCGGCACGGCGAACGTGCAGATCGGCGTCGGCAACACCGCGCCCACGGTCACCATCAACAGCCCGGCCAACGGCAAGCTGTTCAGCTACGGCGACACCGTGCCGTTCAGCATCACGGTGACCGACCCCGAGGACGCCGCCATCGACTGCACCAAGGTCAAGATGACGTACGTGCTGGGCCACGACAACCACGGCCACCAGATCACCTCGAAGAACGGCTGCTCCGGCTCGATCACCATCCCCGTCGACGGTGAACACGACGACGCGGCGAACATCTTCGCCGTCTTCGACGCCGAGTACACCGACGCGGGCGGGCTGACCACGCACAAGCAGCACACCCTCCAGCCGCGCAAGCGCCAGGCGGAGCACTTCAAGACCTCCTCCGGCGTCGGCACCTTCGACAAGGGCACCGCCGAGGGCGGCAGGACCGTCGGCGACATCAACAACGGCGACTGGATCGCGTTCGAGCCGTACCGGATCGACAACGCGACCTCGTTCAGCGCCAGGGTCTCCTCGGCCGGCGCCGGCGGCACCCTCCAGGTGCGGCTCGGCTCGCCGACGGGCACCGTGCTCGGCTCCGCGACCGTGCCGGTCACCGGTGCCTGGGACGCGTTCACCACGGTCAGCGGCAGCATCTCCGGGGCGCCGGCCAGCACCGGCACGCTCTACCTCACGTTCGCCGGCACGGGCACCGGCGCGCTCTACGACGTGGACACGTTCGCCTTCACCACCGGCTCGGCGGGGGTCCGCACCGGCCCGGTCGTCGGGCTCGGCGGCAAGTGCCTGGACGTACGCAACGCGGCCACCGCCGACGGCACCCAGATCCAGATCTACGGCTGCAACGGCAGCGCCGCGCAGACGTGGACGGTGACGCCGAACTCGACGGTGAAGGCGCTGGGCAAGTGCCTGGACATCTCCGGCGGCGGGTCCGCCGACGGCACGAAGATCCAGCTGTACGGCTGCAACGGCACCGGCGCCCAGAACTGGTCGGCCCAGGCGGACGGCACCCTGAAGAACCCGCAGACCGGCAAGTGCCTGGACGTCTCGGGCAACACCCCGACCGACGGCCAGGCCGTGCACCTGTGGACCTGCCACACCGGCGCCAACCAGAAGTGGACCCTGCCCTGACCTGAGGCGGGGAGGGGCACGACGCCCCTCCCCGCCCCGGCAGGCCCTTGACAGCCCCGGCATTGGAGAGCGACATGCGCAGACTCCTCCGACCCCTCCTCGGCGCGGCCACCGCCGTCCTCGCCGTCCTCGCCTGCACCACCCCGGCCACGCCGGCCAGCGCCGCCGACGCCCCGTACGACGTGCTGGTCTTCTCCAAGACGGCCGGCTTCCGGCACGACTCCATCGCGGTCGGCACCCAGGCGATCCGCGACCTCGGCGCGGCCAACAACTTCACCGTCACCGCCACCGAGGACGCCGCCCAGTTCACGACCGCCAACCTGTCCCGCTTCGAGGCGGTGGTCTTCCTCAACACCACCGGCGACGTGCTCGACGGCACGCAGCAGAGCGCCTTCGAGTCCTACATCGGCGCCGGCGGCGGTTACGTCGGCGTGCACGCCGCCGCCGACACCGAGTACGGCTGGTCCTTCTACGGCAACCTCGTCGGGGCGTACTTCGCCTCGCACCCGGCCATCCAGCAGGCCAACGTGAAGGCGGAGAACCGGGCGCACCCGGCGACCGCGCACCTGCCGCAGACCTGGCCCCGCACCGACGAGTGGTACAACTACCAGACCAACGCCCGCTCCACGGCCCGGGTGCTGGCCACCCTCGACGAGTCCTCCTACTCGGGCGGCTCGATGGGCGCCGACCACCCGCACTCCTGGTGCAAGACCTACAGCGGCGGCCGGTCCTTCTACACGGGCGGCGGGCACACCCAGGCGTCGTACGCCGAGCCGGCCTTCCGCGCCCACCTGCTCGGCGGCATCCGGTACGCGGCGGGCCGGGCCAAGGCCGACTGCCGGCCCGAGACCGGCTACACGCCGCTCTACAACGGCTCCACCACCGGCTGGTCCCAGGCCGGGCCGGGCAGCTTCAGCAACGCCGACGCCACCCTCACCTCGGTCGGCGGGATGGGCCTGTACTGGTACAGCGCGAAGCAGTTCACCAACTACTCGCTGAAGCTGGACTGGCGGCTCGCCGGCGACGACAACTCCGGCGTCTTCATCGGCTTTCCGCCGTCGAGCGACCCCTGGTCGGCCGTGAACAACGGCTACGAGGTGCAGATCGACGCCACGGACGCGGCCGACCGCACGACCGGCGCCGTCTACACCTTCAAGTCCGCCGACATCGCCGCCCGGGACGCGGCGCTGAACCCGCCGGGGGAGTGGAACACCTACGAACTGCTCGTCGAGGGCGAGCGCCTCCAGGTCTTCCTGAACGGCGTGAAGATCAACGACTTCACCAACACCGACCCGGTCCGCTCGCTCGCCGGCCACATCGGGCTCCAGAACCACGGCACCGGCGACGACGCCTCGTTCCGCAACATCCGGATCAAGGAACTCGGCGTCAACCCGCCGGTCGGGAACACCGTCCAGGCCGAGGCGTTCAGCTCCGCCTCCGGGGTCTCGCCGTTCACCAAGGCCGGCGCGAACGGCGGGCAGACCCTCGGCCACATCGACCCCGGGGACTGGGCCGCGTACGCCGGGCTCGACCTGACCGGCACGACGTCGCTGCGGGCGCGGGTCGTCTCCGGCGGGCCGGGCGGCACCATCCAGGTGCGTACGGGCTCCGCGACCGGCACCATCCTCGGCTCGGTGGCGGTGCCGAACACCGGCGGCTGGAACACCTTCGCCGACGTCACGGCCGCCCTCTCCGGTGTGCCGTCCGGCACCGGCACGCTCTACCTGACCTTCACCGGCTCGGGCACGGGGCTCTTCGACGTGGACGACTTCACCCTGGTCAAGGGGAGCGGCGGCACCGGCACCGGCCCGATCCGCGGCCTGGGCGGCAAGTGCCTGGACGTGCGCAACGGCGCCACGGCCGACGGCACCCAGATCCAGATCCACGGCTGCAACGGGTCCGCCGCGCAGACGTGGACGGTGACGCCGAACTCGACGGTGAAGGCGCTGGGCAAGTGCCTGGACGTCTCCGGCGGCGCGTCGGCCGACGGTACGAAGATCCAGTTGTGGACGTGCAACGGCACGGGGGCGCAGAACTGGTCGGCCCAGGCGGACGGCACCCTGAAGAACCCGCAGACCGGCAAGTGCCTGGACGTCTCGGGCAACAACCCGGCGGACGGTCAGGCCGTGCACCTGTGGACCTGTCACACCAACGCCAACCAGAAGTGGACCCTGCCGCCCGTCGGCATCCGCATCCGCTGACGAGCGGAGGATCCACACGCGGAACGCTGTCGAGCTGATGTCGTAGACGATTCATCGCCGTCCGGTGCACAGCGCGGCCCGGACGTCACCCCACCTGACGTCACAGACGACTCAGCTCGACAGCGTCCGTACGACTCCTTCGCCCGCGGACCGCCGGCGGCCACCACCGCCCACGGAGCCATGGATCACCCGTTCAAGGCTGCGTGACGAGGCACTAGAGTGGGGGGCGGCGACCGTGGCGGTTGCCGGTGACCGGCGGGAGGCGCAACCCGGCGGGTCCAGGTGCGCACGCGTACCCACCGGTGTCCCGCCGTGGCCCGCCGCGCACCGGCCCTGCCCGGTCACCCTCGCCCCGGTCACATACCCACGGAATCCCCATCACCACAGGGGAGAAGCACCATGGCGCGACCCATCACGCTCTTCACCGGCCAGTGGGCCGATCTTCCGTTCGACGAGGTCTGCCGCCTCGCCTCCGAGTGGGGCTACGACGGGCTGGAGATCGCCTGCTGGGGCGACCACTTCGAGGTCGACAGGGCACTCGCGGACGACTCGTACGTCGAGCGGAAGCGCGAGACCCTGGCGAAGCACAACCTGAAGGTCTTCGCGATCTCCAACCACCTGGTCGGCCAGGCCGTCTGCGACCACCCGATCGACGAGCGGCACCAGGGCATCCTGCCCGCCCGGATCTGGGGCGACGGCGAGCCCGAGGGCGTACGCCGCCGCGCCGCCGAGGAGATCAAGGACACCGCGCGGGCGGCGGCGAAGCTCGGGGTGGACACCGTCGTCGGCTTCACCGGCTCGTCGATCTGGCACACGCTGGCGATGTTCCCGCCGGTGCCGCCGTCGATGATCGAGCGCGGCTACCAGGACTTCGCCGACCGGTGGAACCCGATCCTGGACGTCTTCGACGAGGTGGGCGTGCGCTTCGCCCACGAGGTGCACCCGAGCGAGATCGCGTACGACTACTGGACGACGAAGCGGGCGCTGGAGGCGGTCGGGCACCGGCCCGCGTTCGGGCTGAACTGGGACCCGTCGCACTTCGTGTGGCAGGAGCTGGACCCGGTGAACTTCATCTTCGACTTCGCCGACCGGATCTACCACGTCGACTGCAAGGACGCGAAGGTGCGCACCGGGGACGGGCGGCGGGGCCGGCTCGCCTCGCACCTGCCGTGGGCGGACATGCGGCGCGGCTGGGACTTCGTCTCCACCGGCCACGGCGACGTGCCCTGGGAGGACTGCTTCCGGGCCCTGAACGCGATCGGCTACGCCGGCCCGATCTCGATCGAGTGGGAGGACGCCGGGATGGACCGCCTCGTCGGCGCCCCGGAGGCGTTGCAGTTCGTCCGCCGGCTCGCCTTCGACGCCCCGGCCGCGGCCTTCGACGCCGCGTTCACCAGCAAGGACTGACCGCCCCGGGGTCGCACCCGGGCGGGCCGAAGTCGGGGCCCGCACACGAACGGGCCGGTCGCCCGGAGGCGACCGGCCCGCGCGAAGGTGCGATCAGAGGGTGCTGCCGTTGGTGCCCGAGCTGGACGGCTTGCTACGGGGCGTGGCGGTGGTCGACGTCGACCCGGAGGCCGAGGCCGTGCTCGACGACCCGGTGGAGCTCTTCGCGCCGACCGTGGCCGGCGTGCCGGCGAACGCGTCGTCGGCGGCGGTCAGCTCCTGCTTGTGGCCGTTGCTGTTGAGCTTCTCGCCCAGCTTCGACTGGCCGAGCTTGTCCTTGCCCTCGCTGTAGAGGCGGGTCGCCTGGGCCTGCGCGACACCGGCCGCCTCCTGGACGGTCGGGTGGTCGAGCACCTTGCGGCCCCGGATCACCAGCTCCTCGTACTTCTCCCGACCGGCACGGGCGCCCAGGACGAATCCCGCAGCCAGCCCGCCAAGGAACATCATCTTTCCGCGCATGGCGGCTCCTTCCGTACCTGACGCGCCGTCGACCGACGGTTACCCCGCCGGAGGCGACCAAATCGCGCCTGCCTTCTCTGTCTGCAGCTAACTACCCATCCTGCTCTCCGCTCATACCTCCTTGTGCCGGGATGACGATTTGTCCGGGTTTATTGTCGTGTGCGCGGGCGCCGATCGAAGCGGTAACCCCCTGGACCAACACCCCCCGGAATCCTGTACTCTTGTGCCGTCGCACGGCGCAGCGAGATCGGCACCGGACGACACAGCGGTCCCCCGTAGCTCAATTGGCAGAGCAGCCGGCTGTTAACCGGCAGGTTTTTGGTTCGAGTCCAAACGGGGGAGCTTCCACACCAGACGCCCGTCGGCCACGCCGGCGGGCGTTCGCCGTTCCCGCCCCGTGTCTGCCGGTCGTCGCGCGCCTGCCGGCCGTCGCCCGGATCCGTCGTGGCGAAGATCGTGCCCGCCAGGTGCGGGACGACCTGTTTCGCCCACCCCCGGGCCGCTCGCCCGGCAGGATGGTCGCTGTCGACCTGGACTCCCGCTGCGTCGATCGGTGCGTCGACTCGTGGGTAGGTGAGTGGCCGGGCCGGCTGTCCCGGACTGGCGGAGAGCGGGAGGTGCGCGATGCTCGCCGAGACCGATGTCGTCGTGGTCGGCGGCGGCCTGGCCGGGCTCGCCGCGGCCCGGCGGCTGCACCGCGCGGGTGTGCCGTGGCGGCTGCTGGAGGCCGGCGGCCGGCTCGGCGGCCGGGTCGCCACCGACGCCGTAGACGGCTACCTGCTGGACCGGGGCTTCCAGGTGCTCAACACCGCGTACCCCCGGATCGGCGCCCTGCTCGACGTCGACCGGCTGCGCCTCGGACACTTCACGTCCGGCGTGCTGGTGCGCAGGGGCGACCGGTTGGCCCGTCTGGTGAACCCGCTGCGCGAACCCACCGGCGCGCCCGGCACCGCGCTGGCCGGCGTGGGCTCCCTGCTCGACCGGCTACGGTTCGCCGCGCTCGCCACGGGCTGCGCCACCCTGCCGAAGGAACGGCTGCTCGCCGCCCAGGAGACCACCACCGAGGCCGCGCTGCGCCGCGCCGGCCTCTCCGACACGATCGTCGAGGAGCTGCTGCGGCCGTTCCTGTCCGGGGTCCTCATCGACCGCGAACTGGAGACCTCCAGCCACGTGCTCGCCATGGTGCTGCGCTCCTTCGCCCGGGGCCGGATCGGCCTGCCCGCCGAGGGGATGGCCGCGCTGCCCCGCGCCGTCGCCGACCCGCTCCCGGCGGAGCTGATCGACCTCGACACCCCGGTCGCCGAGGTCGCGCCCGGCCGGGTCCGCACCCAGGCCGGCGACCTCCGCTGCCGCGCCGTCGTGGTCGCCGTGGACCCGCCGGCGGCGGCCACGCTGCTGCCGGGTCTGCCGGCGGTACGCACGCACGCCTACACGACCTACTACCACAGCGCGCCGGAGCCGCCGCTTGACGAGCCGATCCTGCTCCTCGACGGCGACCGGCGCGAGATCGTCGCCAACACGGTGGTGGTCAGCAGGGCCGCGCCCACGTACGCGCCGGCCGGTCGGCACCTGGTCGCCACCTCGGTGGTCGGCCCGTCGGCCCCGCCCGAGCCGACGGTACGGGCGGAACTCACCCGGCTCTACGGCCGGTCCACGGCGGACTGGACCCACCTGACCACGGTGTCCATCCCCGACGCGCTGCCCGCCGCGCCCCCGCCGCAGGGGCGGCTGCGCAAGCCGGTGGCGCTGGGGGAGGGCCTGTTCGTGGCCGGGGACCACCGGGACAGCCCCTCCATCCAGGGCGCTCTCGCCAGCGGCTGGCGGGCCGCCGGGGCCGTCCTGTCGGAGCTGCGTACCGGCTGAACGGAGGGTCACGTCCCGTTGAAGATCACTTATGCTCCTCGCCATGCCCGCACCCCTTCCGCCGCCCGACTTCGACGCTGCGGCGGCGTACCCCCAGGTCGGTCAGGTGCGCGCGGCCCTCGCGGCGCGCGACTGGCCGGCCCTGCGCGCGCTCGTCGACGGGCAGGACCCGCACGGCCGGACCTTCCTCGTCGGCGAGGCCGGCGAGGCCAAGGACATCGAGGAGTTCCTGCGTGAGGTGCTGGCGCAGCGGCCCGACGACGCGCTCGCCGGCGCCCTGCTGGGGTCGCACCTGATCCGCGCCGGCTGGCGGATCCGCTCGTCCTACCGGGCGCAGCACGTCAGCCGGGACCAGTTCGCCCAGTTCCACGCCCACCTGCGGCGCGCCGAGCAGGTGCTGATCGACGTCACCGCCCGGCACCCGGACGACGCGGCGGCCTGGACGCAGCGGATCACCAACGCGCGCGGGCTGGAGCTCGGCCAGGCGGAGGCCCGCCGCCGCTACGACCAGCTCGCCAAGCACCACCCGCACCACCTGCCGGCCCAGGCCTCGCTGCTGCAACAGTTCTGTCCCAAGTGGAGTGGCACCTGGGAGCGGGCGCACGGCTTCGCCCGGGAGTGCGCCGACGCCGCCCCGCCCGGCGCCCCGAACGCGGTGCTGGTGGTCGAGGCGCACCTGGAGGAGGCGCTCGACCACGACGACCTCCGCGAGGCGAGCACCCACCTGCGCGGCGCGCACGTGCAGCGCGAGATCCACCAGGCGGCGCAGCAGTCGGTCTGGCACCCCGAGTTCCGCAACGACTGGGGCTGGGTCTGGGTGCGCAGCGTCTTCGCGATGGCCTTCTGCCTGCTGGACGAGTACCAGGCGGCGGCACAGCAGTTCGCGGCCATGGGGCCGCTCGGCGACGAGGCGATGTTCGGCTACATCGACGGCGACGCGACCAAGCAGTTCCAGCGGTTCCGCGACAAGGCGTACGCGAAGGGTGGGCGGTCATGATCCAGGAACTGGACGTGGACGGGGTGCCCACGCTGCTCGCCCCCACCGGCGGGCCGATGCGCGCCGGGCTGACCTTCCGGGTCGGCACCGCCGACGAGACGCTCGCCCGCAGCGGCATCACCCACCTGCTGGAACACCTCGCGCTGGCCCCCCTCGGGCTGGCCGACTACCACGTCAACGGTGCCACCGCGCCGGTGTTCACCACGTTCCACATGCAGGGCTCCGCGCAGGACATCGCCACCTTCCTCACCTCGGTCTGCGCCAACCTGACCGAGCTGCCGACCGGCCGGCTCGACGTGGAGAAGGAGATCCTGCGCACCGAGTACAGCAGCCGGGGCACGGCCGCCGTCGACGACATCCCGCTGTGGCGGCACGGCGCCCGCGACTTCGGCATCACCAGCTACCCGGAGTGGGGGCTCTCCGCGCTCACCGCCGACGACCTGCGGCAGTGGGCGGCCCGCTGGTTCACCCGGGAGAACGCGGTGCTCTGGATCGCGGGGAAGGCCGTCCCCGCCGGGCTGCGCCTGACGCTGCCCCAGGGCGTACGGCAGCCGGTGCCGGCGGCGTCGTCGGCGCTGCCGCAGACCCCCGCGTACTTCGTCGGCGGGTCGCGGGCGGTGGTGCTGGACGCCGTCGTGCGGCGCCGGACCGCCGCGAGCGTCTTCGCCGGGGTGCTGGAGCGCGAGCTGTACCGGGCGCTGCGCCAGGACGCCGGGCTCTCCTACCAGACGACGGCGGGCTACGAGCCGCGCGGCGACGGCCACGCGACGCTGCGGGCGCTGGCCGACGCGCTGCCGGAGAAGCAGGACGCCGTGCTCGGCGGCTTCGTCGACACGCTCGCCAAGCTCCGGGTCGGCCGGATCGAACAGGCCGACCTCGACGCCGTCGTGGCGAAGCGGCAGGACTTCCTCGGCACCGCCGAGGTGGACGCGGCGCGGCTGCCGTCGTACGCCTTCAACGTGCTCACCGGGGAGCGCAACCTCACGGTCGACGAGCACCGCGCCGAGCTGAAGGACGTCAGCACGGACGACGTGCACGAGGTGGCCCGCGAGGTGCTGGCCGGAGCGCTGCTGATGGTTCCCGAGGGGCACCGGGCCGACTGGGCCGGCTTCGTCGCAGCGCCCACCCGCTCGGCCGACACGGTCGCCGGCACCCCCTACCGGGAGAAGGAAGGCGACGGCGAGCTGCACGTCGGCGTGGACGGGGTGAGCTGGCTCGGCCGCGGTGGCCCGCTCACCGTGCGGTACGCCGAATGCGCCCTCATGCTCGCCTGGCCCGACGGCGCTCGGCAGCTCATCGGCGGCGACGCCATCTCGATGCGGATCGAACCGACCATGTTCGACCTGCACCCCGGGGCGATCCGGGTGATCGACTCCCAGGTGCCGGCCGACCGGCAGGTGGCCATGCCGGCCCGCGACCCGGACCGCATCCCGCAGCCGCAGGCCGCTGCCGGCACCGAACGGCGGGAGCCGGCGAAGCGCTCCTGGTGGGAGATCCCGCTGATGGTCGTCAGCGGCCTCGCCGCGCTGGCGATCGGCGGGGGGACCTTCCTGCTGACCCTCGGCATGTTCATCACCGAGACGGCCGAGAGCGACGAGGGCTGGCTGTGGGGCGTCATCGCGGTGGGATGGCTGCTCACTGTTATCCTCGCGTTGCCCATCGTGCTGCTACGCCGGCGACGCCGATGAGCGATGGCGCCGTTTCGTGCTGGCCGGTGATCCACCGGGCGGGATAAGATCCGGCGCGGTATTGGGGCGGTAGCTCAGCCGGTTAGAGCAGGGGACTCATAATCCCTCGGTCGCGGGTTCGAGTCCCGCCCGCCCCACCGACCGCACCATTGTGCGAACCGGTGGTACTCCTGAGGTGCCCCCGTCCGTTTCGGGCGGGGGCATTGTCGTGTCGGTGGGGATCTTGAACACGGGTATGACTCCCTGGTCGGTGAGTTGGACTTCGGCGATGAGGGTTTCGATGGCGGCTTTGCGTTCGGTGTCGCTGCCGCTGGCCATGATCGTGGTGAGGTAGTCGCGGATCAGGGCGATGGTGCCGGGTGCCGGTGGGGCGGGCTGGGCGGCGAGACCGGCTGCGAGTTCGGCGTGCCGGGTGTGGAGTTGGGCCAGTTGTTGGCGGAGTTCGCGGATGCGGGGGCCGGCGGTGGTGTCGTCCATGGTGCCGTTCTCGAACGCGGTGTGATACCGGTCGATAGCCGCCTCGGTGGTGGTGATCTGGTGGGCGAGGGCGGTGAGTTCCGCGCTGCGGTCGTCGGTGGTGCTGGCGCGTTGGGTGTGGGCGCGTTCGATCATCGCGGTCAGGACAGGTTCGGCGGTGGCGTAGAAGTCGTGCAGCGCCTTGAGGATGGCGTTGTCGAGGTCGTCGGCGGGTAGGCGGGGTGCGTCGCAGGTGGCGTGTTTGCCGTAGCGGGTGCGGGTGAAGCAGGTGTAGTAGCGGTAGCGGCGGGTCCGTCCGTTGGCGGACGTGCCGATGTAGCGCTGTCCGCAGCGGGGACATGTCAACAGTCCGGTGAGGTAGTAGTCCGAGTCGGACATCGCCCGCTGGGTTTGGACGTCGCCACGCGCTGCGGCGATGTCCTGGGCGCGCTGGAAGGTGTCCCGGTCGATCAGCGCGTCGTGGGCGTCAGGGACGTAGACGTCGCGGTAGGCGATGTCCCCGACGTAGGCCGGGTTGTCCAGGATCCGGTTGATGGTGTGTCCGGACCACTTCTTCCCGGTCCGGTTCGGGACGCCGCGTTCGTTGAGGATGGTGGCGATGGCGCGGGTACCGACGCGGTCGCGGGTGTAGAGGCGAAAGATATCGCGGAGGATGGGTGCCTCGTCGGGGTGGAGGACGAGGCGGTGGTCGGGGTTGACGAGGTAGCCGTAGGGGCGGGTGCCGCCGGCCCATTTGCCTTTGCTGGCTTTCGCGGTCATGCCACTTTTCACTCGGTCGATGATGATGTTGCGTTCGAATTCGGCGAACACGGCGAGGAGTTGGAGCATCATGCGGCCGAAGGGTCCGCCGGTGTCGACGGGCTCGGTGGCGGAGGAGAATCGGACGCCGGATGCTTCGAGGATGTTGATGAGGTCGAGTAGGTCGGCGACGCTGCGGCTGAATCGGTCGAGGCGGTAGACGAGCAGGACGTCGTAGAGGCCGGCTTTAGCGGCGTGGAGTGCTTTCCGAAGACCGGGTCGGTGGGTGGTGGCGCCGGAGGCGTCGTCTTCGTATTCAGCGACGATGGTCCAGCCGGGTTGGGACTTGACGTATTTCTCCAGGGCGGCGCGTTGGGCGTCGAGGGAGAAGGGTTGGTGTTCGTCGTCGGTGGAGCGGCGGATGTAGACGCAGACGCGGCAGGGGCCAGCGGGCCGCTCGGCTGTGGTGGGTTGGTGGGCGCGTCGGCCGCG